>CAMRBT010000178.1 GCA_947040475.1 uncultured Brevinema sp. | reverse complement strand
GATAATGAGCGGTGACTGGAGTTCAGACGTGTGCTCTTCCGATCTTACAGAGAATGCGACCATTGGGAATTCACGACTACCAAGTTTGTATACAGTTTTCCATAAATTACTTGCACCAACCATGACACCTTCTTTATTATTAGCAGAGTTAGGAACATCAATCTCACTCGATCCAGCCCAAGTAGCACCACCATCTTTACTGATGCTATAAGGAATATTAGCTCCTCTTCTATGTAATAATAAAATTTGTCCTTCGGGAGCTTCTAAGTATTGAGATTCACTAAGTCTTTGACCAGATCCAGTTCCTATACTTAAGTCTGCTGATTGCCCAACAGTCCATGTTCTGCCATTATCTTCAGAATATACGGAAGTTGCTCTACAAGGGTCTGGGGTAGCAGGTTGTAAAGCTACAAGCATTCTACCTTTATGATCTCCATTTTTAATAGTTAATCCTACTCCTGGAGAAACTCCATAGAATCCTTTACCATTTAAAGCACCTGAATTGTTAGGATTATTATTCCAGCCTTGAGGACCTCTGAAGTTCCATGTTACATCAACAGGTTTTTCCCAAGTATTTCCACCATCTGTACTTCTAGCTACAAATGAGTAAGAAGTAGGGGTAGGATGGAAAGGTGAATTAAAGTAGAATAAATGTGTGTGAATATTTTTTGTAGCTTTTACAAATGCAATTTCATGACCACCTTTATCATACTGAACACTCATGTCTGGTTTTCCATTTTTGAATAAATACCAATATTTATCAATAGAATAACCTCTCCATTCTCCATCAGATGCAGAACCATTTTTTTTGACAATAGCACCACCTTTTACAGGAGCCATGTGTGTGTATAAACTTAAATTATGATCATCTCCTTTAACCTCACCACGAATATCATGGTAAGTACCATGTGTTCTATAGTTTTTAGGTCTAAGAATAAGATATATTTCACCATTATGTTCAACAAACGGTTGTTTATCGCTAGAGTGGCGTCCAAGACTACCTCTAGCTAATCCTGCTTGCCATGGGAAAGTAGTAGTATAAGAAATAACATCTCCATTAGGAGCTTCTGCAATAAGAGGATCAATGAAAGATGCACTACCAGCCACAGAAGAATAGTTAAACCCAGCAGTTTCGTCGACATTTGCATGGGAAAAATCATCAAAATATTGAATAAACTTCATAGGAGACCATGTTTTACCATTATCATCACTGTGACGAGCTACAGAATCAATATTATGTGGGGAATCTCCTGGGATACCATAACGAATATCAGAGGAAATTAATACTCTTCCTTTATTTGGTTCGTATTGTTTGACTAAAACACCAGGAATACGAAAGGAACGAGAATTTTTAAGAGCTGCTTTTTCCTCTGCTGTTCCATCAACAGGTGTGTCTACAGCACCAGCAAGTGTTGAAGTGCCTTGTGAAAATATGGTATACCTACCAACTAATTTACCAAGTCCTGCAAAAATCTTTGCAATTCCAGAGTAGAGATGTCTATCTGTAAAACGAACTTTTCCAGCAGAATCCCATGTTTTATCAGGATCACCGTCTGTAACATAAAGATCTATTCCAAGAACATTGTCAACTTCATTTATTTGAATACCAACAAATTTTTTACCTGTTGTATCTTTAAAAATACCTTGAGTTGCAGAAAGACCTTTTACATAAGTATATAATGAAGCACCTTTTTCACTAATCACAGGTGTAGTTGGGTTGCCAGAAACAATAAATACTCTATTATTAGGCATAGGATAGGTTCCATCTGTTAATGCTGGAGCAAACTTATCATCTGCCACTACTGGAGGAATACCAGGAGTAGGAAGAATAGGAGTAGTTGCCTCATCTTTAATAGCAGTATCACCAGCTTCAGGACTTGTAAAATCTCCTAAAAAAGTAAGAGTAGGAGGCGTTGGACTATATTCAACGATATGATAGCTAGGGGTTAATCCTACTTTTTCATATAAAGCACGAGTATCAGTATATTGCTTTTGATAGCCATATACTTTGGTATTATCTGATTTGACCATATCTCCAGCTATATACTTGTCTGCAAGTACAGTATCAACGAGTTGTAATTCATCAGTAGCTACTGTGTATATACCACGAGCATCTAGAATAAACTGATCAACCTTAGGGTCTTCGGGAGGACCGACAACTGGAGGAACAGGGGGGTCTGTTACTTTACAAGCAACTATTGCTACTAATGTTAGTAGCATTGCAATATATTTTTTCATAAATTTTCTCCTTATTTATTGTTTAATAATTAATTATTCATCATTTTTTCAAAATCAATAGCATAGCTCAATCCAAATTTTAAGTATATATCATGCTTAACTTTTTCATTTCTGTAGTTACCTGCTGGGAACCCAGACATAAACATGCTAGGTTGATAGCGTACAGTACCAAAAAAACCAATTCCATTTTCATGAGAATAAGAAATAGTGTTGTCAAAACGAACATGAGTATTGAGCTTGAAAGCTTCAGCACTATTCATATCAACAATGCTTCTTCCTCCAACATTACTAGCCCAATGACCATAACCACTAGTACGATAGTATAAACCACCTCTGTAAGACCAGTTAGGATGGAAATTTACTGCGTATTCTAATCCTACTGTAACTAAATCGACAATAGGACCTGTGAGCTGACCTTCTAACTCAGGAGCAGAAGGATTTTTTAGTTGACCTTTTTGTAGGGGATTGATCTCTGTTCCAGCAATAAATTTAAGAGAATGAAGACCCATATCAAGAGTATAATAAGTATAAAGATGAGTTAAGAGATCATCTCTTATAGCGATATAACCATAATCAGTCACAAGCCCTGTCTCTACATAATCAAATCCAATAGTGTGTGATTCATAACCATTATATTGATTGTCTGGATTTATATTATTATCTAAGCTATTATTATTGTTGTTGATTTTTCCAAATGATATTATAGATATCCCACTAATCTTAGTATATAAAGATAACCAAGTCGCTGATGCAAAATTTTGCTCGTATTTTAGACCAAAATTAAATTCATTTCCCGAAAATAGCCCATCTGTATTTTTTGCTAAAGTCCCTGTATTTCCTTCTATAAAAATAGAAAGTTTTTTATAAGTAGCTCTTTCTGTTTCTTGAGCTGATATTTGTGTTGCTACAGTTGTTAATAGCACCATTAATAAAATTTTACGCATTATACGCCCCTGTGATATATGATTTATTTTCATTATAATTAATTTCTCCTATACACTATTTATTAGTTTCGAGGTCTCCTACACACTCAATTCTTATTAATTACTACTTTTAGTATAACTTATATTAATATATTAGCAATAGTTATTCCATTTGATGTATAATTTTTTTTTATTTATTATCACAAAAATAATTACACAGAAAAAACCCTTGCTATTCGATATTTCAAATAACAAGGGTTTTTT
>CAMRBT010000177.1 GCA_947040475.1 uncultured Brevinema sp. | reverse complement strand
TTTCATCGTGTTTGGGAATACCCCATTCTTTGTCGTGGTATTCTTTTTCTAATATAGTCTTTGGCCATTGACAGGTATTATCATTCTCTGACATCTTATTCCCCTTTTTCTAGGACATCTATGGAATACTTTTTATTGGTATCTTGATAAGGATAGAGTGGCTTTTTTTCAACTCTATAGATCCAAGCCGTTCTCAAACTCATATCAAAAACGAGTTTACCACCAGCATCAAATTCAGCAAGTCTCGTCGTTTGAAAAATATTCACCAGCGTATCAAAACCCCAAAGCACTAATAAATTTTCGTGATTATCTCCGACTAAATCTACATCAGAAAGCAATCGAGAATAAACTCTTTTTGGGTGTTTAATGTTTTTGATAAGTTTGGCTTGTCCGCCTTGTTGGTTAGAATTCAGTGTGATTTGATATTCTAAAACCCTAGAGCCGAAGAAATTCACACCATGATCGCCCTGATTGTCAAACATCAATAAATTACTATTACTTCTGAGAAGTAAGCTATGTTGATTTCTAGGATAAGTAGAAGAAGTCAAACGATATGGCTTTAGAGCTTTAATCTGATCTAAATAGACAAAATCAGTAGGAACAAATCCATAAGTTCTACCCTGTTGGGTGTTCATTTTATTATCGGCTAACCACCATAATAATGTCCATTCTGAATAATTAACAGCAAGCACTCCTAAATGCCTCAAAGACAAATAAATAATATCATTCTCTTCATCGTAGACCATAGAATTAGCATGTGCCCAATCTGTATTTTCTTCTTTTGAGGTGATACGATTGGATCTCATATTATTTTTATCATAGACTGTTTTTTTAAGTTCTTCCCAATCTTCTGGAGCTAGCGTATTTCTAAAAATATCCCCAAAAATAAGATCTCTAACTATTTTGCCTGTAGGGGTAACTTGTATTAATCTATCTTCTACCCCACCCCTTTCTGAAAGAGCTAGAGCAATTTTATCTTCGCCTTTATAAGAAAATTCGTGATGCACTTGTATATTCCCTGTAGGAAAAATTCTCTCTTGACCTAATAAATTTACTTTTATCATTTTTTTATCTACAAAATAAAAATAAAACTCATCATCGTTTAATTCCATTCTTGCCATAGAGTGGATTTTATTGTCTTTTTGATAAATATAACGAAGATCCCCCATTCTATCATAAGCCACAATATTAGTATAATTATCATAGAGAAAATAAAAATCTTGATTGAAGGGATCGCTTGGCTTTAATTTGTCAATATGTACTAGTGGTCGTGTAAGAACAATTTTAGGATATTTTTTTGCTTGTTCTGTATAAACATTACTAATAAAAATATTAGTGTTGAGAATACTCTTATCTCCTAAAAAAATTAATAATTGATTCGTTCTATTATTATAAAATCCCTGTATAGAAAACTCATGCCCATATTGAGAAGGGAAAGTATGAGAAATCGAAGCTTTTTTTTGTTTACCCAATATCGTAATAGTTAGTGGCTCATCATTATTTTTTGCTAACTTAAAAACACCAGATAAAGGAGTTTTACCATAAGGGTTTATCGACACACCAAGCCCTAAAGCTGGAGCTTTAACAAAATCATTTGCACTAAATAAAAAAATTAATAATAATAATAAATAGGACATCTACAAACTACACAAGAACTTTTCAAAAGTTGTTTGGGCGAAAATCGCTGGTTTCGTTTTTGATTCCATCTCTAGAGTAGCAATACATTCAAAACAAGAGGACAAAAATCGAAGATTGTTTTTGGAGACAAAGCCTTGATATTTTCTCCATTCATAAGGAGACACAGCAAAACCTGCAGGCATCTGTCCATTATTAGAGGTTTTTACTGCCCACATGATTTTGGTAGCTCTATAAAACATCGCTGTCATAGCAGGATAAGATTCCCCAGCATGAAGGAGATCTTGTAAGGACTGAAGAGATCTCGCTATATCGTGATTAAAAATAGCATCGATGAGATCAAAGATAGAAGCATTTTGAGCTCTTTCTAAAACATGTTGAATATCTTTTTCGTCTATTGATTTTTTATCTGTACCAACATAGGAGATTAATTTGTCTAGCATACCTGCTAATTCTTCTATATCTTCCCCAGCAAAAGTTACCAACAAATCAATGACAGACGCATCACAAGAAACACCTTTATCATCTAATCGTCTGTGTGCATAGCGTTTTTGATCCTGAGCCCATGCTTTTTTAAAATTATGTACGACAGCTCTTTTGTTACCTAACTCTGATGTAATATTAAGAATTTTAGTAGGGATTTTTTGGTATTCTAATACTAAACACACACTAGCAGAAGGGTCTTTGAGATAATTTAATAATTGCTTTTCAAAATCGCCTTTGGCTTTGTCTGCATTTCTGACAATTAACATCCTATGTGCAGAAAATAGAGAACCTGTTAATAAATCTGTAAAAAAATCTTCTAGCTCCAATTCATCACCATAATAAACGGCTCTATCTTCTTCGGGAAAAGAGTGAGTGATTTTATCGAGTTCTTCTTTAAGAAAAACAGGATTTTCACCACCTAAAACAAAAACATCTACCATTAATATTATTCCTTGTATTATATATTATAATTATACAATATAATATTTTTAAATACAATAGTAAGAGATAAGGAGTTATCTCAAAAATATGTTTCAAAAAAGAAGAAAATGGTATTTAAAACTATATTAATTTTTAATTGTATGTTATAATACAATTAAAACAATTAATATATTGTAATTTAATTTTAAAATATCTAATAGCTAGGAGGGGGAGAAATGTTTACTATCATGTTTTTCCTTTTATTAATGCTATCCTATCCTTGTATTAATATTGCTCAAACTAATGACGATACAACATCTATAAGCAATCGTGAGGTTTTTGATCCTATAGCGATTCTGAATGATAGTAATAATATAACACCAACAAATAATATCGAATTTGCGGATTCTATTGTGATTTTGAATGGTAGCAATAATATAGTGGTAGAAACAACAGACTCTAAAAATAGGGGAATAACTGCCTTTATCGATTGGGCTCAAATCCCTGATATTGGCTTTCCAAAAGATGAAATACACACTATAAAAATTATTCGTAGATCCAAAGCGACTTTTAATAGTAATGTTATCTTATTATCTCCTAATATATGGCGTTTTGAAGCGGATTCTTGGACTTTTGATTATAATGGAGCTATTCCTTATCTCGAAAATCTAGAATTTCTTCCTGCTAAAGACAGTGCTAACTTGACTACTTCTAGCAAAATTGAAATAACACAAAATCCTATAGGTTATTATCAAGACAAAACCAGCCTATCCCCTGGTTATTATCAAGCGATGAATGAATTGTCTGATCATTTGGTGTCTGCGATTTTTATTATTTCTAAAGAAAAAAATATTTTGATGAATAAATACAAACAACAACTTGATAT
>CAMRBT010000176.1 GCA_947040475.1 uncultured Brevinema sp. | reverse complement strand
TACACAGGCGAAGACACTCTTTCCCTACACGACGCTCTTCCGATCTCTCCATTGATGAAGTCGTCCAAAAACTACGAAACCTCGTCCCTCATCCTAGCTCTAATAGAGATTTTTTGTCTTGGGTAAGAGCTGGTATTCCTATCTCTTATCAAGATAGATCCGGAGAAACGATTAATGATTTCGTGAATCTTTTTGATTGGCAAAATGTATCTAATAATATTTTTCATATCGTAGATCAACTGTCTATTCGAGGAACACAGGAAACTAGAAGACCAGACCTTATCATATATATAAATGGATTGCCTTTGTTTGTATTTGAGCTTAAAAGTCCTTCTAAAAAAGATCTCAATCTTCACATAGAGGCGTTTAACCAATTAAAAGACTATAAACGCCATATTCCTCAATTGTTTATCTATAATGCTATTCTTGCTATTAACGACGGACTATCCACTAGGGTGGGTTCTTCTACGGCTGATCTTTCTCGTTTTATGCCTTGGTCTTCTATCGATGGAATGGAACAAATCCCATCTCGCATAGAAACGGTGATTGAGGGTATGTGTCAACCAGAACGATTACTTGATTTAATAAGAGATTTCATTTTTTATACTAAAGACAAAAAGCCTATTAAAATCGTCGCAAGCTGGCATCAATATTTTTCTGTGAAAAAAGCACTTCCAGCTACGGATATTGCTATCAATGGTGATAAAAAAATTGGGGTACTTTGGCATACGCAAGGCAGTGGAAAAAGCTTTACTATGGTGATGTATGCTAACCAGTTAACAAAATATCTCAACAATCCCACTATCGTCGTTCTCACCGATAGGAATGATCTTGACAATCAACTATACAAGACTTTTTCTAATACTATATCTTATCTTAACAATTCAATAGAACAAGCTAGTTCCTCTAACGATTTAAAAGAAAAACTTCACAGACAAAGTGGGGGTATTATTTTTAGTACGGTACAAAAATTTACTGGTGACGATAGAGGATTAATGGAGTGTCTATCTGAAAGGGACGATATTATCGTTATTGTTGATGAGGCACATAGATCTCATTATGGAATGGATATAAAAGCTCAAGCAGATCTCGAAAAAAAAACAATAGAGTATGGTTATAGCTTTTCAAAACAAGTGAGAACAGCTTTGCCGAATGCCTCTTTTATAGGATTCACAGGAACACCTATTGAAGAAAAGGATAAATCCACTAGAGATATTTTTGGAAATAATATCCATGTTTACGGATTAACTCAATCTGTTAAGGATGGGATGACAACAAAAATTACTTATCATAATAGAATAGCTAGATTAAGATTGAATGATCCTATCTTAGCAGCTATTGATAATATATATACAGAAGCTGAGGAAGCTGGAGCGTCTATTGAAACCATATCCAAATCTCAAAAAGAACTCGCAAAATCGAATATCTTATACGAAAGTGGACAACGTTTAGATATTATCACTAAAGATATTGTACAACATTTTGATACTCGTCCTCAATCTGAACTCAAAGGCATGATAGTGTGTTCTTCTCGACAGGCAGCCTCTGCTATTTATGATGTTATATTAAAAGAAAAACCAAATTGGCACGATAATGTGAAAGTTATGATGACAGTATTAGAGTCAGATCCAGGCGAACTACAGAGATTTAAATATTCAAAAACTCAAAAATCAGAGCTTGATAGGCAATTTAAAGATCCTGAAGATCCCTTTAACTTGGTGATTGTAGTCGATATGTGGCTGACTGGGTTTGATGTACCTTGTCTTGGCGTGATGTATATAGATAAAGAACTAGACAAACATAACCTTATGCAAACAATTGCTCGTGTTAATCGTATTTATCCAGATAAAGAATATGGGTTAATTTATGATTATCGTGGGATTTTTAGCAATCTTCAAGAGGCATTAAAAATGTATGCTTATGAAGACACACTGACAGCAGACATTCAAACTAAAGAAAATTTTATTACTAATGAAGATCTACTAGGACAGTTTCACACATGCCTAGAAAAAATAGAAGATTTCTTTTATGGTATTATTGAAATTAAAGACCTCCTTCTCTCTAATGTTTCAGCAGATAGCTTTTATAAAGCGTTGGATTTTTTAGAAGGTTTATACTTACAAAATGATGAGCGTTTTTTTTATTTTAGGAAATTATCATTTCAATTAAACGCTACTTATAAAATGTGTCACCAGTTAATTTCAGATGAAAATGGAAAAGTCACATCTCTAATAGTAACCTTAAATACCGCAGTTAGTAAGTCTATGAATTTAGGGTTTTTCTCGACAGTGTCATTAAACAACACCATTAAAAAATTACTCCCTCAAGTTGTTTTTTCAAATGAAGTGGATAATGTATTAACGCTACTAGATTCTGAAGGTGTTAATATCCTTGATCCAGAAATTTTAGAGAAAATAAGCAAGCTACCTCATAAAAACATTAGTATAAAAATGTTGGATAATATTATAACAGATAAAATCACTCAAATTAAAAAAACAAACCTTGTTTTAAGTGAAAAATACTCTGAAAAATTATATAGTATTCTTCAAAAATATGAAAATAAAAGTATTACTAGTAATGAAATTCTCAATGAATTAATTCAAATAGCTAAAGAAATTTCTAATGAATCAAATATTGCTAAAACATTGAAATTAACAGATGAGGAATATGCTTTTTATTGTGCTATAGCTGATAAAAAACATAGCGAGTTCTTAACTACAGAGATTTTATGTGATATTGCCCATGAGTTAGTAAAAATCATTCAATCATCAAAAACTATAGACTGGCATAAAAAAGGAAGTGCTCGTGCTAAAATGAGGCTAGCCATCAAAAGGCTTCTTAAAGATCATAAATACCCACCAGATGAAGAAAATGATGCTACCGAAATGATAATTAAACAAGCCGAAGAACAAGAGGTGTAATAAAAAAACTAAAATACTTTATTAGTACTTATAAGCCTTGACATTTTTATAAAATCATGTTATGATAAGTGTATAGTATACCAATAAATGGAGTGATTTAATAAGCTTTATTTTGAGGTTAAAAATATAAAAAAAACAACTGTGTATAGAGAAAAGAGAATCGAAAAAATTATTATACTGATAGAGTATGATAGTTGCTAAAGATGAGCTTTTTTAGTAGTAAAAAACTAGAGACGCCATCTCCAATGCCCAGTCGGGCAATTTTAGAAAGCACCAGTAAATTTGGTGCTTTTTTGTTTTAAACACTGTGTACAAAGTCTGTTCAGACGGCACTCATTCAAACAACATTATATAAATAGATCAGATTCAGAAATAAGAGAAAAGTTAATGGGATAAAAAAACCCACCTTAGTGGTGGGCTTTTGATTTATTTGATAGAGATGTCTGTTTTATCTCCAGGGTGTAGCACAGTAGAAGGCGAGGACAAAGGTAAAACTGTTATCGCTAATACAACATTAGCGACAGCATTCGACGGGACT
>CAMRBT010000175.1 GCA_947040475.1 uncultured Brevinema sp. | reverse complement strand
GAAAGTCTTTATCTAGAATGATAATAGAAAACTTATTTCGACCGAATGCATACAACTCAAAGAAGTTTTCTTCATCCACATTAAAATCCTCGCTATGATATGCAAAACGGTAATATACCTCACGGTATTTGTCGTAAATTAAATTCCCGTACATTGCGAGTTCGCATGTGTTTTTCATATTTGTCGAGACATCAGCCAGCTTTGCTTTTTCAGGAGCTTTAATGAATCTACTTTTAGCAGATACCGTTCTTACACTATCATGCGCTATATTTGCAATATGTATGTTTTCATCATAGAAGAATGAATAGACAAATTCTTTCCCATTAAATTCTCGGCTGAATTTAACCTCTTCTTCAATAACACCTGATATGTATTTTTCAGAACTAATAATCGGAGGAAACCTCATTGGTAGCGCTTTTATTATTCCTGTAATAGTATCAATTGTTACTGAAATAGGGCTTTTTTCTATAGCCTGATATTTATACTTCCAGTTTAATCTTTGTGTTATATATATCTTATTATCGATTAGATTAAATGGCTGATGTATAATTGTTATAGATCTGGCTGTTATTAGAATATCTCCATCTGTTGTTTTTTTATATGGAATTTTTCTTTTTATTCTCCCCGTAGTATCTATCATGCTGATTAAAGGATAGTGAGCATTTGGGAGATAAATTTCATCAAAACTTTTCATTAAATAACCAAAAACTTTTCCTACACCATTAGCTCCTTCTTTTTCAGCTACAACTTTCTTTAATTGCTTTTTCGACTCCCAGTCGTAAATTAAGATTTCATTTTCGGTTGCATTTTGAAAAGTAAGATACTCTTTGTTTGTAGCTGTATCAGTGAACAAATACAGAGCTTTCATGTATAGTTTAGTGTCAGCGTCTATTTCAAAATTGGCATACTCTTTGGTTGGAACTAAACTATATTTATTATTAGAAGAATCCGCTTTCTGTTTTTTATTTTGTGAGCAAGCAATGAAAGTTGATAGTACGATAAGAAGGATGATATTTTTCATAGCTGTTTTTTACTTTAGATTGATTGTCTTTTTTAGTTCGATACGTTCAAATTGTAATATATCCTCATTAAATGTAGGGTTTTTATAGTGGCTGGTGCTAAGATATAAACCATCTTCTCGGATTAGGAAAGCTGATATAGCATAAATCCCAGTTGGAAATACAGTTTCACCAATACATTGAAACTCTTCATTCAGAATGATAATAGAAAATTTGTTTCGTCCTATTTGCGATAATTCAAAAAAGTCTTCATCATCAGCATCAAAAGTTTCTTTGTGGTAAACAAAACGATAATATACTTTACGGTATTTATCATAGATCAAATTTCCATACATGGGTAATTCGCATAACTTTTGTGCTAACACTTTAAAATCTGGAGCATTACTTGTTTTCTCGGGTCTTTCAATAAATTTACTTTTGGCTGAAAACAGCTGTATGCTATCATGTGTTATATTTGCAACATGTATTTTTTCATCGTATGAGAATGAATAAATAAATTTTGCTCCATTAAATTCCCTACTATAAGTAAACTCCATACCTATGGATTGCGTTTGTATTTCTTTGCTTGTTAGAATGGGTGGAAATTTTATTGGTAATAAATTAACCTTTTTCGAGAGTGTATCTATTACTGCTGAGACTCGACTTTTCTCAACAATATTACTACCATACGTTCTATTTAGCATTTGTGTGATGTATATATTGTTTCCAATAATTTCGAAAGGCATATATCTCATAGTCATAGCAAGACTAGGAATTAAAAGATTTCCATCTGTTGTTTTTTGAAAAGGTATCTTTTTCTTTAAGTTACCTGCCGAATCTACTACGCTAATTAGAGGTGTATTTGTTCCTGCAAGATAAATCTCATCAAAACTTTTCATTAGATACCCATAAAATTCGCCAACACCATTAGCTCCTTCTTTGTCAAAAATAAGTTTATCGGTCTGTTTTTTAGACTTCCAATCATAGATTAGAATTTCATTTTCAGCTACATTTTGGAAAGTAAGATACTCTTTATTACTAGCAGAGTCTGTGTATAAATAAAGAGCCTTGATGCATAGTTTAACATCAGAAGGTACCTCAAAATTAGCATACTCTTTGGTTGGAACTAAACTGTATTCATCCTCAGAACTCTCTTTCTGTTTTTTATTTTGAGAGCACGCAATGAAAGTTATTAATACGAATAGAAGAGACAGGTGTTTTATTGACATAACATTGTTTTATTAGGTGGCAATAAGCGAATTTGCTCATTAAATTAGTTTTTCAGTTCTATGCGTTCAAACTGTAACACATCATCACTGAATGTTGGGTTTTTATAGTGGCTTGTACTAAGATATAAGCCATCTTCTCGAATGAAAAAAGCCCAGATAGAATAAATACCTGTCGGAAATTCTGTTTCGCCAACACATTTAAAATCTTCATCAAGAATGATAATAGAAAATTTGTTTCGTCCCATACTCCATAACTCCATAAAATCTTCATCTTTAGAGTTATATATCTCTTTGTGAAAGACAAAGCGATAATATACTTTACGGAATTTATCGTAAATTAGATTTCCATACATGGGTAATTCACATAGTTTTTGTGTTAAATCAATAATACCTGGAGCATTACCTAATATTTCGGGACTTTTAATAAATCGGCTTTTCGCAGATATAAGCTGTATGCTATCGTGTGCCAAATTTGCAACATGTATTTTTTCTTCGTACGAGAACGAATAAATAAATTTTTCACCATTAAAATCCCTACTGTACTTAAATTCTGAACCTACTGTTTGTGTTCGCATTTCTTCGGTGGATAGAATAACAGGGTATTTCATAGGTAATAACTTATTTTTCTTGGTAAGTGTGTCTATTACTGCAATGACTTTACTTTTCTCGACCGTGTTTTTACCATAACCTCTATTCAATCCTTGTGTTATATATATCTTGTCGCCAATAATTTCAAAAGGGATATATCGCAAGGTCGAGCAGTCACTAGGATTTAAACGTGTTCCATCCGTTGTTTTTGGATAATGTATCCTTTTTATTAATTTACCAGTAGAATCCATTACACTGATTACAGGTCTCATAACTTCTGCAAGATAAATTTCATCGAAACTTTTCATTATATACCCATGAAATCTACCAACCCCATTAGGACCTTCTTTTTCAAAAAGAATTTTGTTTATTTTTTTCTTTGTATCCCAGTCGTAGACTAATATTTCATGTTCAGCTACATTTTGAAAAGTAAGATACTCTTTTTTTGTAGCAGGGTCAGTATATAGGTGGAGCGTTTTCATATATAGCTTAACATCAGAAGGTACCTCAAAACTAGCATACTCTTTGGTTGGGACTAAACTGTATTCATCAGAAGAACCCCCATTTTGTTTTTTATTTTGTGAGCACGCAATTAAATTTATTAATACGAATAGAAGAGATAGGTGTTTTATTGACATAATATTGTTTT
>CAMRBT010000174.1 GCA_947040475.1 uncultured Brevinema sp. | reverse complement strand
CACATGAATCACCAAATCTGCATTTTGGATCGCTTCCAAAGATCGTCTTGTTCCTTCTTTTTCTATGAGATCTTCCGTCTCTCTCAAACCAGCCGTGTCAAAAAATCGTATCAATAAACCTCGTGCCGAAACTCTATGCTCAATCACATCTCTTGTCGTTCCTGCAATATCGCTCACGATCACTCTATTCTCATCCACCAAAGCATTTAGTAAAGAAGATTTACCAACATTAGGACGACCTACTAAAGCAACTTTCACACCGTCTGTACTCATTTTACCCACTTTAGCACCAAATAACATGTGATTTACTTGAGTGAGTAACAAATCTATTCTCTTCAAAAATTGACTAGAAACATCTTCTATATCAACTTCCTCTTCGGCATGGTCAATAGCCACCTCTAACAATGCCAATAAATCTAAGGTTTCTTTATGGAGGATATCAATTTTTTTTGTTAATTTTCCTTCCAATCTACCTATCGCTTGAGCATGGGCAAATTTTGTTTGAGATTCTGTAAGATCACGGATCGCCTCTGCTTGAGTAAGATCAATCTTTCCATTAAGAAAAGCTCTCAAACTAAATTCACCAGGATCAGCAACAGAAACACCGATAGTACCGAGTAATCTCATCACTTCATTAACAACATAAGGGCTACCATGTGTCCAAATTTCAAGAGATTCCTCTCCCGTAAAAGATGTCCCATGATGAAAAACTCCTATCATCACTTCATCGATAATAGCTTTTGTTTCGGGATCAAATAATTTACCATAGGCAATCTCATGCGATTTTTTTGAGCTTAGTAATTTGGATGATTTAAATAATTTTTCTACTGTTTTTATACTATTAGCACCAGAAACTCTTATCATAGAAACACCAGAAACTCCAGGAGCAGTTGCGGGAGCTGCAATTATTTTGTGATTTATCATTTGTTATGTACCTTTTTATCAAAATACCCACCTTAGTAACTAAGATGGGTATTGATTATTATATAATATATTTGTTAATAACTAATTTTTTTGGTTGTACCTTTATTAGAGTTAATAACTTCTTGTTCCATAATAGAGAATATATTTTGTATTGTCCAGTATAAAACTAATCCTGAAGGCATATTCCAGAATAAAAATAAGAAAATGACTGGCATAAAATAACTTTGTGTTTGCATTTGTTTTTGCATATCATTTTGAGCTGTACCCATTCTACCTTGTTGACGAACAACAGTAACTAATTGTAAAGCTGTCATAATTAATGGAAGAAGGTTAAAACTAAACGTTCCTATCATAAAAAGTGAGTCAGGCGTTGTTAGATCAGAAATCCATAGAAAGCCAGCACCTCTTAATTCAACAGAACGAGAAAGTACTCTAAACAATGCAAAGAACACAGGGATCTGTAATAAAAGTGGTAAACATCCACCCAAAGGATTTGCTTTTTCAGATTTGTATAGTTCCATTGTTTTCATTTGTAAAGCTTGTGGATCATGTCCCCATTTTTCTTGAAGTTTGTTTAATTTTGGTTGAAGATCTTTCATCTTTTTCATAGAGATTGCAGATTTAATAGAGAGAGGCATTAATAATAATTTTACCAAAATAGCGATAAGAATTAATGTTAGTCCCGCACTTCCTGTTTTTTCGACTAAAGTTGTCATCATCCAAATAGTACCATTTTCTATTGGTTTGAGTATCCAGTTAAATACAATAGGCCATGCAAATAATTTTTTGTAGGTAGCACCAACTATTTTTTCATGACGAGGACCAACATAATAATCTAAATCATAAGTTAATGATTGCTTTGGAGCAATATTAGTCGCTAAAACTTGAACACCTACATTTACACGAGATTTTGGACCAAATTCTAAACCTTGATAAACAACAACTGTATTTGAAAATTGTGGGTGAACAATAGCTAAGAAAAAGTTATCCGCTACTGTTGCCCATTGAACATCTGATAAGAAAGCAGAAGGACTGGGAGCACCAAACCAACTACTACCATTAATTTTAGCCTTATCTAATTTTTCGCCATTAAAATATTTGTATTCAGGAATATTACTATTATTTGTTGTTGCACGAGAAATATCAAATAAAGAAGAAAAAGTAAATGCTATTCCTTCAAAATCTAATTTAATATTTGTACTAGATGGATTTGAGAGAACGAGTTGTTCTTTTATTTTACCATTATCAAGAAGAACTAAAGTTCTTTGAATATTAACTTTTTGAGTGCCTATCATTGCATCTGCAGAAAGTACAAGAGTATTCTCTTTTTGAGAAACTTGATATACAGGTCTGTTGCTATTTGTAGTTAATTCGGTATATGTTCCAAGAACAAAATCTAAAGCACTTAATTGATTGCTTCTATCTTGCATAGTGATATCATTAGAAATCCTATTCCAAGAACCATTAATGTCTATTTTAGAAGTTCTACCACCTAAAGAAGAAATTGATAATTTTAGAGAATTATCAGGAGAAGATACTAGATATTCTTTTGCATTTCCAGCTTTAGAATAGGTGACCTCTTGAGTAAAAACTTGCCCACTGATTAAGATCAGTAATAGAGAAAATTTTATAGAAATATTTTTAATAGACATATAGCCTCCGATTGTGTCAATAATAAGTAACATCATACTATATTATATTGAAATCGTCAAGGCTTTTTAATAAAACAAGCTCTCTTTCTAAAAGAATAAAAATTACAATACTTTGACGAAACAGTAAAAAAAATGTATACTATAAAGATATTATAAATTTAAGGATTTCTCATGCTTGAAAAATTTGTCATAGCAGGTGGTCATGCACTATCGGGCAATGTTACTATTAGTGGAGCAAAGAATGCTGCTCTTCCTATTTTGGCAGCTACTATTCTCTCTAAAGAAACTATCACCCTACATAATATTCCCGTTTTAGAAGATATTAGTACGATGTTTTCTTTATTAGAATCATTGGGTAAAAAAATTACTAGAAAAGACAATACTGTTATTATAGAAGAACCTAACAAATTAGGCTATGAAGCACCTTATGAAATTGTCAATCGTATGAGAGCATCTATTGCTGTTATGGGGCCTTTAGTGGCTCGTTTGGGTAAAGCTATTATTTCTATGCCTGGTGGTTGTAATTTAGGACCACGTCCTATTGATCTTCACATCAAAGGAATAGAAGCTCTTTCTGCTACTTGTTGTACTACTCATGGTAATCTAGATGTTTCTGCTCCTGAACAAGGATTGATAGGAACTACAATGAATTTATCTTCCAAAAATGGAAGTTCTGTGCTCGCTACAGAAAACATTCTTATGGCTGCTACTTTAAGTAAAGGTACTACCATAATCAACGGAGCTGCGAAAGAACCTGAAGTCATAGACTTGGCTAAATTATTAACAAAAATGGGTGCAAAAATCAGCGGTGCAGGCACAGAATCTATTACTATAGAAGGCGTATCCACATTAAACGGAGCAGAACATGCTGTCGTTGCTGATAGAATCGAAACAGG
>CAMRBT010000173.1 GCA_947040475.1 uncultured Brevinema sp. | reverse complement strand
TAGAACAACGCATAGGATTTGAAACAACCCTTTATTTTTAATTATTATAAAAAGCACTATTCAATACGGATAGTGCTTTTTTTTAGAAACTTTTATGATATCATATAACTTAATAAGTCACAAAATTTTATAGCAAGTTATTTGTGCAATCTATTGACTATTTTTTAATCCTATTGTATAATGATTAATCATTATCACTTATTAGGAGGTTAATAATGAAAAAATTACTATCAGGCTTATTAGTATTTCTACTAGGGGCTTGTGCATCAGAGGAAGCATTTGACAAATCTCAAGTTACAATAGCGTTGTCCGCCTCTCCTATCACTAAAGATGCTCACAAAGTCACTGATAATATTTCTAGATCAGTCATTGTGCAGATTTATGATGGTTTGGTAGCTCTCGCGACTGATGGATCTTTAAAACCAGCATTAGCTACTTCTTGGGAATATAAAAGCCCAACAAATCTTATGTTTACTTTAAGACAAGGGGTTACTTTTCATGATGGACAAGCGTTAACACCTGAAGATGTTATTGCATCTCTTGAAAGATTAAAAGTCACCCCAGAATCTGAAAGTATGTACAACAAAATCAAAAGTGTTACAAAAGTTGATGATAAGAATATTATGGTTAATCTTGTTACACCTTATCCTTCTATTTTAGGGTATTTATCACATGCAAAAGCTGCTATTTATCCAAAAACACTCATTGATCAAATTGGAACAAATGCCGTAGAAACACCTATAGGCACAGGTCCTTATATGTATCAAGAATGGATTATTGGCGATAGAATGGTACTCAAAGCTAATACTAATTATTGGGATGGAGTACCTGCTATTGAAACCATGAATTTCAAAGTGATCTTAGATGAAAGTGTTCGTGCTATCTCTATTGAAACAGACGATGTACAGGCTATATTAGATCTAAATCCAGCTCAAGTAGATACCTTAAAAGATCTAGAAAACATAAAGCTTGTTACCTTTGAAAGTCCTGGGGTAGATTATTTAGGATTTAATATGAAAAATCCAACTTTAACAAATCTTAGATTTAGAGAAGCTATATCCATGGCAGTAGATAAACAAGCTATCATTGATGCTGTTCTATTTGGAACAGGAGAACCAATCTCAACTTTGTTTGGAGATAGAATGTTTGGAGCTTTGACAGAGCCTGATAATCTTGTTTATGATCCTGTAGCTGCTAAAAAAATTATCGAAGAAGAAGGATTGACTGGTACTAAATTAACATTACTTGCTAATGAAGGTGCTCGTAGTAAACAAGGTGAAATTATTCAATCTTACCTCAAAGAAATAGGAATAGAATTAGAAATCAAAATTTTAGAATGGGGTACTTATTTAGAAACTTTGGAACAAGGGAAACATGAACTATTTATATTAGGTTGGAGTAATTCTTCTTTTGATCCCGATTCTAGTCTTTATACTATTTTCCATAAAGATAGCGGAAATAATAATACTTTTTATAGTAACCCTAAATTTGACGCATTAATAGAAAAAGCTGCAGTAGAGCTTGATCCTAAAGTTCGTCAAAAATACTATGAAGATGCACAAAGAATTTTAAGAAATGATAGAGCTGTTTTATTTTTATTTACTCGTAATTTTACCTTAGCTTTCAAAAAAGGTTTAGAAGGCTTATATATTGTTCCTACTGGAGATCATAAACTTAATAAACTAGAATACAAATAAAAATCTCTTTTTTGCTATAAAAATATCTAAAAACGCTCTCACTTTAGTGGGGGCGTTTTTGTCTAATAAAAACTTATATTGTTCCTATTGACTCTTTATTCTAAATATCTTATAATAAAAGTACAATTATATCAATAATAAAATATAAGGAATAATTATGAATAATACCGTAGAATCAATGAAAGGACAATTAATTGTCTCTTGTCAAGCACTTCCTCATGAACCTTTACACAGCTCTTTTATCATGTCAAAAATGGCTCTTGCAGCTCATCGTGGTGGAGCAAAAGGTATTCGTGCCAATACCGTAGTCGATATTCAAGAAATTAGAAAAGAAGTTTCTTTACCTGTGATAGGGATTATTAAAGAAGTTTACGGCGATTGCCCAGTGTTTATTACTCCAACTATGAAAGAAGTTTCTGCATTAGCTGAAATCAATGTAGAAATGATTGCTGTTGATGCGACTAGACGTCCTAGACCAGATGGTTTGACCACAGTAGAATTCCTTTCTCTAATCAAAAAAACATACCCAAATATTGCTCTTATGGGCGATTGTGCTGACTTAGAAGACGTAAAAATTGCTATGGAATATTGTGATTTTATCGCTACTACTCTTTATGGCTATACCGATTATACCAAAGGCTGTGATATCTCTAAAGATAATTTTGCTCATCTTCAAGAAGTCATCAAAACTAGTACAAAACCTGTTATCGCTGAAGGTAAAGTCAACACCCCCGAAAAAGCAAAATTATGTCTTGATCTTGGAGCGTGGTGTGTCGTCGTAGGTGGTGCTATCACTAGACCTATGGAAATTACAGAGCGTTTTATTAGTGAGATGAATCTCTAAAAATATTGACTATACCAATGTGCCTGATTATATATAAATAAGGAGTATTATATGAAATCTATCTTTCAAATCACTCTTCTTAGCTTAGTGTTTTTTACTGGAGCATGTTCTACTAAGCCTACGACACCAGAAGATCCACTAAAGGATTCCACGCCTACGACACCAGAAGATCCTCCAGCCCGAATATTCCAAAATGCTCTTGAGCAAATAGGATCTACGGAAGGATTTACTCAATGGAACAGAGAAGAAAAATTTTCGGCAGAACACTCAATAAAAGAACAATTATTTCTCTCAGAAAATAGCTTAAAAAAAATCAATGTGCAAGTTTATAATGGGTGGTATTTAAATCCTATTACAGGGAAATATTTCATGTATGAGAATGAAGCCCTAACCCAATATGCACTAGAAGGCGACCTTGTTATCACCGTTATAACAAACGATTTTAACCTAACAGAACCTGACTATTCCATCACTGATACTCCTGAGATAGTTAGAGTAAATATATCTAAAAAAATGCTCGCTAAAGGCTTTACTGAGATATATAAAGTAACCACCACAGTAGAAAATAATTGGACAAGCACCAAGCTTAGTGGCTCAGGACTCTGGGAAAAAAGCACCCCTAACACTACAGAATATTATCTTGTGAAAAGACGTGCTAGAACCTTACAAATGATCGCTATTTACTATGACGAAACTCTTGATGAGTATGGTACTTATGGAGTCTTAGACGAAAATGTACTAAATAATATTCTCCTAAGCTATACGCTATAATTATTTAACTATCAATATAAAAAGCCACCCTCTATGTGAAGGTGGCTTTATTTGATTTTTTAGCTTATTTTTGATTGAAGTTCTCTTCATGGTTTAGTAGCCAGATCTTTTTATCCAAACCCCCACCATAACCGACTAGTTTTTTATCTGCCCCAATGACACGATGACAAGGG
>CAMRBT010000172.1 GCA_947040475.1 uncultured Brevinema sp. | reverse complement strand
TTTTAAAAAGAGAGATTTAGAATACTTAATACAATATTATATAATTAATGAGGGGGTAGGTTATATGTCTATAACTATTACAAATACTTTAGCTACTATCACGAATGGAACTAATATTTATCTACAACAACAGATCACCACAACGAGTAATATTATTAATACAATTAATCAGACTGCTATTAGTTCTATGCCCATAGATGGTTGGGTTATTTTTGGAGCTAGTATTAGTGTAGGAGATATTGCAACTGTGGTTAGTGCAATTTTTATGGTAGTTACTGTATTAGAGATGAAAAAACAAAGGAAAAATGAACATATTAATTATTTATATCAGATATTTATTGAAATAGATAAATTATACAATGATGCGTTATTTGAAATTTTAAAAATAAGAAATCAAACAGATGCTATGGTTCATACAGAGAAGTGTCTACCATATTATTTTCAATTATTAACACAATTAAATCTAGCATGTCGTATTTACTACAGTGAATCAAACAAAATTCAACAACAGATAACAAGTAAGTTTGGAACTATGTTCAAAGATAATATTGAAATATTTATGATAAACCAAGGATTAGGTTGTTTATATGATACAAAAAAAATTGCTGAGATCTCAGAATATCAATATTTACAAATATATTATAAGCCTATAAATACAAAAGAATTAGTACAATATTGTGAAAACAATAAGATAGAAATAGTAGAAATATCTTTAGAAGAAGTTGAGAACCGTGGAAAAACTTATAGGTTGTAACACGAAAATATTATATAACAGTATCTTATAGTAATAACTTGATTTTACGATACTAATAGTAGTATAATATTTAATGCTTCATAAATTAATAATCGTTAATTAACAAAAAGGATTTATCAATGAGATATATACTTATATTATTTTTGCTTATTTTCAACTCTTGTACTACTAGTGCAGATCTTGATGTAGATATTGAGAAGAAGTACCCATATTTTAATGTTAATATTACAGAACTTAAAGGATTTTCTAGAGAAGAAAAAAAATTCATATTAGAGACTTATGACTATATAAAGTTGATGGTGAATACTCCTGAATTTGCTAAGGCCGTTCTAAGCAAACCTAAAAATTGGCATTCTACTCTTAATATGAATAGTATGATAGATCCTAGTATCCCAAAAGTAGCCTATGGTGCTAAATTAGATAAAGGTAGAATGCTCAAAATTATTCAACAAGCAGCTCATAAAATTTGTATGGAAAAAATTCCTTTAGCCCCGCCAACTAGTGGATTTGCAACAACTACTTTAATACTAAATAATCACCCTTTATTTCTCGTATATAACCCATATATAGATGATCTTAGTATAATGAATCAAGCTAAAGGGAATTATGGTTTAGCAGATCGTATTGATTGGGTTGCCAATGGTGGTGGTGGGAGAACAACTATTTATCATGAGATGTTACATACCTTAGGTTTTGTGCATGATGTTCCTGATGGTTATTTTATTCCACAAATAAGTACTCCCTCAGATGATTTAGATGATGTGTGGAGTGATTTATGGAATTCACCAGAATTTAATAATAAATATAAAAAAGATCTCAAAAACCTTATAGGATACCACGAAAAGAAATTTGCCCACTTATTATAAATTATAAATACAAAATAAAAGCCACCCTATTAATAAGGTGGCTTTTTTGATTAGATAGACTATCTTGGAATTATAATTTAAAAATTGAAGATTAAGTAGACAAAATAAAAACCCTCACTAATTTCTCAGTGAGGGTTTTTTGAGTATGTGTTAAAGAATTTTTATTTAGATTCCAGAAACATCAAAGGTATAACCTAGACCAGCTTGTAAGAAAAGTCTATTGTCAATTGCTAAAGAATCACTAGCAATGTTTTTAATTTCATAGCGTAATTGTGTCCACATATAGAATTTGTCTGTTACATTAACAGAAACATTGTTTTCCCAACGAATGTTAAAAGATTCTCCAAATGCTTTTGCAGTTGCATCATTATTCCAACGGAAAGATATTTTAGTAGCATATTTCCATGATTTTGCAAATGAAATACCATAATCCATTCTTAAAGCAAAGAGATCTAAAACTTTATGTTTGCTATCATATCCAGCAGCTTCCCAGCCAGCACCACGATATACAGGAGCAGCAAAAATTTCTAAAGCAGTCATAAAGGTTAAAGAACCAGCATTACCGAGATTTACAGAATAGTAGTTTTCGTTTACTAAGATACCACGAGTGTCTAAACCAATAAAAGAATAACCACCAAAATTGAGTCCTACTTGAGCTTTAGGCATACCGTAACTATTACCATCTCCAATTTGTATACCTTGACTACCTTGCCAACCATCAACAGGATCAACTGTACCATAAGGCAACATAACGACATTGAATTTTAAGGACATTGTAAGCCAAGGCACAGTAGCAAAATTTTGAGCATAAGTCATCCCAAAATCAAACTCAGCACCTTCAAAGGTACGTTTGTTTCCAGCTATATCTTCTGTAAGATGTCCAGAACAAGTGTCTAGATAGATCCCTAAAGAACGATTTGGAGTTCCTGCATCTTGTGCAAAGGATACCCCTGAAACAGTAAATACTGCTACTAAAAAAATAAGTAATTTACGCATATTACTTCCCCTATAAAAATATAAATTTATATATTAATTATACGTATTTCTTATTAATTTACAAGTAGTATATCACATAAAAACACTCAAATCAAGTGTTTTTAAAATAAACTTGATATTTGTATAGTTTTTTTAGTTAATAAACCTGAATTTTAGAAGTAGAATTGTTAAATTATGTATGATAAAATATTTAATTCTATTTAGAAGAGCATTAACTAGTAACTAGAATAGGATTTTAGCAGGTATTTTTATACTTCCACCTAAGATCTCTTGGTAATTAGGAGTTAACTCATAAAAATTTTGGAATATTCCATCTTTACTAAAACCCCTCACCTTATTATGAGGTAGGGGGGTTTTATTATAAGCTTTTTATTAGAAAGTCTTGATCGTGAAATCTTTAGTAAAGTTTTTAGTAAAGTTTTTACTGTAAAATCTTTACCCTCTGGAGGTGAGTGCTTCTACAGGAGTGATTTTTTTCATCAATCGTGCTGGGATGAGAGAAACAATACCCGGTACAATAACAGCGATGAGAAGACTAGCGGTAGCAGAGATAAAAGTAAGTTTTGGGTAGATTATGGTTTCTATGGGCATGTTCGCATCTCCTATACTAGCAGAAAAATCTATACCTACATGAGAAAGATAATACACCAAAAGAGCTCCAGCTGTAAAGCCTATTCCGCCACCTACAATACCATAAATAATACCTTCATAAAAGAGCATCCTCGTAAGCTCACCATTGGTAAACCCTATAGCTTTGAGCATACCTATCTCGTGCATTCTCTCGTATATACTAGCGATGAGAGAATTGGTAATGACAAAAGAACCCAAAAACATGATAATTATCGCTAATAAGTAGAGAACATTTTTTTCCATTTCTATAGTATTGTATA
>CAMRBT010000171.1 GCA_947040475.1 uncultured Brevinema sp. | reverse complement strand
AGAATGTTTCAAAAACAAGATCTCTTATTTTCTGAATTGACAGAAGAAACAACAGTAAAAATGACAGATGATCTTATAGAAATGCAGGCTTTAACAACAAATATTAAAAAAATATTATTTGATCATTACTATGTTTCCGTAGAAACTTTATTAGGGACTGATATTAGAGAATATATTCATAGAGAAGTAAAAAATATAGGTAAAAAAATACGTTTAGGAATTCGTGGTGAAAATAGTGAAATACTAACTCGTGAAAGTGAATTTGTTAAACATCTTGTTTTTACACTAGTAAAAAATTCTATCCATTTTAGTTTAGAATCAGCATTTAGAAGAAAAGCTACTGATAAAAATGAGGTAGGTTGGCTACTAATAGAGTTTGAAGATGCTGGTGATCATTTTGATATTTATATTAGAGATGATGGACGTGGTATCGTTGAAGATCAAATGAATCTCACAGAATTACAAGAACAAGTTACTAAAAAAGGTGGCACTTTAGAAATTGATAGCATGGATAATGAATATCTAAAAATCCATGTTCAACTACCAATGAAAAAAATCCTTACCGATTGTTTAGTCGTACAACTAAAAGATACAAAAGTACTAATACCCAATAGATGTATAGATAGAGTCATAGACGTAAAAGAATCCTCTATCGCTTTGAGAGATGAAAAATGTTTGGGACAAGTTAATTTGGCTACTATTTTAGGGATAGATAATGTTCAGTCGAAGATGCTGATAGTTTGTGACTTTGGAGCTAAAAAAATTATCTTTGGTGTAGAAAAAATATTATACAATATCGAAGCTTTAGTAGAATATGTAGATGTTCCTTTATTACCTTGTGTTGATCAAGTATCTATCACCAGAGACGGAACTTTAGGATTTATTCTTAATGAGAAAAAATTATATCAAAAAGCCAAACATGTAATTCTTCAAAGAGAAAAAATAAAAGAATTAATCTAAAATAATCGAGGGATTTATGTACAATACAATAGTACCATTTCGTTTAAATAATACTTGGTTAGGATTAGAATTAAAAGCAGTTAAAAAAGTAGATTCTTGTGGTAAAATATCTATAATACCTAATACAGAAGCACCATTAGCGGGATTAATGCAAAAGAATGGAAAAATATTTCCTATTTGGTCTTTATTTAATCTTGTTGGTGGTAAAAACACAGATGTCAACAAATGTTTATTACATATAGAAATAGAAGTCGATGGCAAGCCAATAATGATTCCTGTTGATGAGATTTTACCAGTAACTCAAAAGGGAACAGGTTGGATACCTACTGTTAAATATGGTCTTCAAATATTTAGATCTTTAGACAAAAAAGCTCCTCAATATATAGATGATGTGGAAGAAATACAGATGGATCATCCTTTTCAAGATGAAACTCCCGATTCATTTTTTAATATAGAAGAATTACAGTAATTTTAAAGATATAAAAATATAATAAAAAAGCCCTCTTTAATGAGGGCTTTTTTTATATGATTATTATTTTATTTCAGCAAGACTTTGGGTGATTCTTGTGATTTCATGTTGGGCAGCTTGTGGAGTATCTAAAGAATACATCATACGACGACGATAAAAAGAATATTCTGGAGGAAATGGTATAGCAGATAATTGTTGAATAACAAGATTGAATTCTGTACTAAGTACCTCAGCCTCTTCTGTTGGGGAAGTGAGAGCTTTTTTTGCAAGAGAAAGTAAATGCAATTCACTTTTTTTGAAAAATTCTTTATAACTTGTAGTATCAGTAGGTTTTTTTGCTAGTTGCGCATAAAGAGTATTGAGATTGGTGAGCATAAATAAGGATACTTTTACCTTTGCTCTGTCAATTTCAGCAAGATATTTTTTGTCTTGAACAGACATATTGGTAGGGTGGTATGCTCCAAGAGTGTTCACTCTTGTAAAAAACTCCAAAGGATAAAGTTTAAATGCTTTATTCCCAGCAAGCATAACATTACTCACCGCTGGTTGTTTAAGAGAAAGATCACAATCTAATTTTTGTATTTGTTCAATATTCTTAGACGCTTTTAAGATAGCGTTTATATAAATGGTATAGTTTTTTTGTAAATCTAATAATTCATCTTGAGCCCATTTGTATTCATCAGCAAAAGTCGATGTTGTTAGTAAAACAAAAGCTAGTATTAATTTTTTCATAATATGTCCTATTTATAAATTATCTATTATAGTGTATCATAGTTGCTTGTTAAAGTAAACTATTTAAAGAGTCTCAAAACTTGATATTGTTTTGATTTTTTGGTATTATATTATATAAAAAAGAACTTTTAAGGAGTGAGAGTATGAAAGCAAAAAAAGGTGATGCAGTTAAAGTACATTATACAGGAACATTGACAGATGGAACTGTTTTTGATAGCTCAGAAGGAAAAGAGCCTTTAGCTTTTGTTCTTGGTCAGGGTCAAATAATACCTGGTTTTGAAAATGGCGTTGAAGGAATGGAAGTTGGAGCTAAAAAAACAATAAACATTGCAAGCAAAGATGCTTACGGTGATCTTGTTAAAGAAGCTATTATCGAAATTCCAGTGGGACAAAAATTAGTTTTATTAAATCCACAAACTGGCGAACCAATGCCTGTAACAATTATGGCAGCAGAAGATGGAAAATTAACTCTTGATGGAAATCATCCATTAGCAGGAAAAGCTCTTACTTTCGAACTTACTTTGGAATCTGTTGGCGATGCTAAAGATCTTAAAGATGAGTGTTGTGGTGGTCATGGCGATGCTGAAGGCGAATGTGGTTGTAAACATTAATTAAATATCAAATCAAAAAAAAAGCTGTTGAAAAACAGCTTTTTTGTTTTAAAAACCAAAACCTATAGAAAACCCATAAAATATAGAAATCCCACTAAGTATATCAACATCTTCATCTTCATCATATTTAGAGTGCATACCAATTCCTGTATCCAATCCCAAAATCAAAGAAGATTTTTTGGAATAATTATAATGATATCTAAATAATAATTCTGCTCCCATCGTTGATCTATCTTGAAAGTGGTTAGTGATAGCAGTGTAACGATTTAAGACCCCTATATCCATACTAATATTGGCAATAAATTTGAGATGATGTGAAACAGTAGCTTTTTTGATAAGCATTCCATATCCCCCACCAAGAGAAATCCCTAGCGTAAGATCGTTCATTTTTTGTAAGCTCGTATTATGGTATTGATCGGATTGACTAGAATGTTTTAAAGGCAAAGACACACGAAATCCAGAATAAAAAAAAGCGTTTGGAGTGCCATAATAAAGCTCTAAAATAGAAGTATTAATAGGGATTATCTTGTCATGCTTGTCTTTTCCAAGAATGAGATGTTGTGCAGACAATCTATTAATAATGGCAAAACTAAAAGTTTCGGGATCTTGTTGATCTATCTCCGTATATAGAGAAAAGGAAATAATAGGCGTTAAAAAAATTATGAGTAAAAGGATCATGTAAGACACCTTATTTATATATTTGATATTACTATCAATACCAAATATATAAATGAT
>CAMRBT010000170.1 GCA_947040475.1 uncultured Brevinema sp. | reverse complement strand
ATAGTGGACCTGTTGCCATTGTTGTAGGAACATCCTCAAAGGGTACCTTAGGCAAAGCTATTAGCCTAGGTAAAAAATCTGATATTAGATCTATATTAGGATATGGTACCATGCCTGATCGCATTCTTGATATGCAAAAAACTATGGCAGATGTCAGTATCTTAGCTATCCCAACAGAAGAAAGCGTTGGTACTATTTCTAAGATTGAGCAAGCCAAACATATACTCACCACTAAAGGTGATCCCCGTTATACATCAGATCTAAAAATCACTGTTACTAATAGTGGGCCAATAGGAACAGCAGAAGTAAAAATCGTATCTACTGGAGATAAAGTTTTTGAAGAGTCATTTATCATTCCAAAAAAAGTAGTTGCAAAATTAACTAAAGATAGTATTGCAGATAAAACTGAAGATGAGATTGAAGATGGTCTTATCAAATTAGAAGATCTTGGTATTGATTTACAATTCCCTGTTGAAGCTACTTACACCAGCTATGTTCCAGCGACTCCTGCTATTCCAGCAATACCTGCTATTCCAGCAACTGGGACTAAACCCGCGATTCCTGCTAAACCTGAAGTTCCTGCCAAACCTGCGACTTTGGCTGATTCATGGTCTTTCTCTACTACTGCTCCAGTAGCATCTTCTTTCAGAACAATAGAAGCTATAATCACACAAGCACTTGAAATGTACACCCCTGAATTTGTATTTGTTGCACAATCTGTCAATGGTGGATTTGTAAAATCTTTGGGCTCTCTTTCTGAGAGACTTTTTGAAGATCATAAACCAGTCATGTTTTTGACAGAAACTGATCTTATTATGAAAAATGAAAAAGGTGACCTTATCACTATGATTGACGCAATCGCTAACAAAACAGCAGAATTTGCAAAAATTGATTCTCGTTTTGTTTCTGTAGTTTGTCAACCTGGTTATGTGCTTACTTCTGCTGGAAAAGTCAAAAGATCTGCATCAGGTTTATGTGCAGGACACATCACAAAAGCTAATGTCAATCAAAGTATTGGTGCTACTAATAATTTTGCTATCTATGATTTTGAACTATTGGAAGATTGGAATAATGCTAACTCAAGAGCTTTAGATGAGAGTCGTTTTGTTACTCTTCGTAACTATGCTGGTTTAAACAATCTTTTCTGGACTAATGGCAGAACCTTAGCTAGTGACAAATCTGATTATCGTTATATTGAAGTAGTTCGTACTGTATTCAAGGCTATTAGATTATCTCGTAGAGCAGCTTTACCATTTATCCAAGGTAATGGTGATACTGTCGGTATACAAAATTTATTAACCGAAGTTAGATCTGCTATTGATACCATGGTAACGAACACCCCTAAAGAGCTTGATGATTTTGATATCGAATTACCAAAAGATCAAGATGTCGCTAATAATGGAGTCATATTAAATATTGAATTATTTGGTATTCCTATTATTAGAACAATCAATTTAAACTTCATGTTTAAATACAACAAAAGTAATTAGTATTTTAGCCAACAACAAACAATTATATAAGCAATAATATTGCTAGAGAGGATCTTTATGAGTATTTTAATAAACGGAAAAACATTTGATTGGGGTGATATTACTATATCTTTACTCCCATTATCACCAGCAATCTTTACAGCAAAAGAAATATCTTGGGATGAAGAATTTGAAGCTACTGCTGTTTATGGCAAAGGTAGAGTCCCTGTAGGATTTGGTAAAGGGAATTGGAAAGCTGGTGGTAAAATATCACTTCTTAAAAATGAATTTGAAGCTCTTGCCTTAATCGCACCAAATGGTATCCTTAATATGGATCCTAGAAGTACACACATCAACGTTCTTTATGGAAACTCTTTTGATAGTAGTATTCCTTTGAGTGCTACGACCCTAACAGGTATCAGATTTACAAAAGTAACTGAGGCTACCGTTCAAGGAGATAAAGAATTAAAAGTATCTTTAGATTTCTTAATATTGGATAATATCAGACACAATGGTAAAGCAGCTCGTGGAGCAGCCGCCCTCAACTAAATCGGATATTCTTCCCCATATATTATCTGTATGGGGAAGGTATTTATGATAAGGAGACTTTATGAAAACTAGACAAGAAATAGCTGGAGAAATTTTTGAGCAATGCAAAAAAGAGATTCCTCAAGTATCTCATTTTAAATCTGGTGGTGTATTTCGATTGTTTATCGAAATTATTGCTAGTTTTTTAGAAAAACTGTATCAAGAATCAGAAAGTTTATTAGCCAATAGATTTTTACAAACAGCTTCAGGTGACTATCTCACCCTAAAAGCTAAAGAATTGGGTATAGAAGCTCGTTTTCCTGCTCAAAAAACACAAGGATATGTTGTTTTTAGTAGAAACAAAAAAGGTAACAATATTACAATCGATGCAAATAAAATAATAGCGACTAAAGCAAACTCTCAAGGACAAGTATTCAGATTTAAAGTTCTTGAAGAAATTATTTTAACAGAAGATCAGTTAAACATCAGAGTTTTAGTGGAAGCAGAAGAATATGGCAGTGCTTATAATGTTCCTGTAGGTACCATAACAGAATTTGTTACTCACATTTCAGGAATAGAAAAAGTATCAAATAGCGAAACTAAATGGATTACCCAATCGGGAAAAGACTTAGAAAGTGATGATGATCTGAGACTGAGATGTTTATCTATTTGGCAAGGACTAAGTGGTGCTAATAAAGGAGCTTATACAGCTTGGGCAAAATCAGTATCTGATGTAGAAGAAGTAAGGGTTGTTGGTACTTCTAACGGAGACTCTGATGATGTATCAGGTAGTGTACTTGTTGTTTGTACCAGCAAAGGTAATACAGAACCCTTTGATACTATTAAAAAAGTACAGACGGCTATTGACTCTAAAAAACCTATTGCCACCAGAGTTATTGTGAAATCCCCTGAAAATATACATATCCCTCTCAGAATAACAGTCACTTCATCTACTACGACATTAAGTACAACTAAGATTGCAGGACAAGTTCAAGAGTATTTTTCAACACAATCTATAGGACAAGATTTTGAACCTTCAGCATTAATTGCTCATTTGTTTAGATCAAGCGATATTACATCTGTTGTTATTAATACTCCTACTACTAGTGTTCCTATATCAGATTATCAAATTGCTTGTCAAAACATAAATACATACAAAGATATTACTATTATTACTCCAGCTACACAGGGGTAATAATATGAAAAATATTTTTACCAATATCTATCAAGTAAATCCCATAGCAACTCTATTCAAAGAGTTATATTTCCCTCTAAAAAGTAAAACTATATCTGAATCTTCCCCTCCCGTCCCTACCACTATTGCTAAGTTTTTTGAGATTGTAGCTTATCACTTTGATCAAGTCTATAAAGAAAGATTGCTTATCTTAAGTAGTAGTTTTCCTAGTAATAGCCTAGAGATTACTACTCAAAATCCTCATGATCTCCGTTTTCAATCAGATCTTGAAAAGTTTGCTAAGGAGCGAGGCTTATATAGAATAATAGGAGAAAAA
>CAMRBT010000169.1 GCA_947040475.1 uncultured Brevinema sp. | reverse complement strand
GCATTATGTAGATTACGATCTTTAGAGTGTAAAGAACAAAGCACTAAATAATAAACGGAATTATCCGTATGCTAAGCGAATAATATCATCAATATAAGTCAGGTATAAAGTTGTTATTAAACTCTATATTCTGTTTCATAATACAGTCCAATTGTGGATAATTGAGAAAAAATATTAATAAATATTAAGATAGAGAGAGGTAAGAATATATGGATTATTCTTCATTATTTCGCCAAATAAAAGACTACCCAAAAGAGGGGATTCTATTTGAAGATGTAACAACTTATTGGAAAGATGCCGATGCTTTCGCATATAGTATCTCAAAAATAGTTGAATATTTTAGCAATAAAGGCATTAATAAAGTTGTTGGATTAGAGGCAAGAGGATTTGTTATCGCAGCACCTGTGGCTATTGGTCTACATGCTGGTTTTATCCCTATAAGAAAACCTGGAAAATTACCAGCAGAACTTATTTCCCGATCTTATGCTTTAGAATATGGCGAGAATCATTTGGAACTTCATAAAGATGCTATTAGTCCTGGCGATAAAGTTTTGATTTGTGATGACATTTTGGCTACAGGTGGTACTTTAGAAGCGTCAGAACAAATGATTTTAGAATTGGGTGGAGAGATTGTTGGTATAGGATTGCTATCAGAATTGACCTTTCTTAAAGGAAGAGAAAAACTAAGCACCAAAGATATATTTTCTCTTTATCAAGTACAAGCTTAGAATTATAAAAAATATCAACTAAAAAACACCCTAGCATGAGCATAGGGTGTTTTTTATTAATAATATATTTAATTAAATGTTCTATACAAAGTTAGATTGTATTGTTGAGAGCCATGTTGCAAATTGCTCACTATAGTTATCATCTGCCATTTCAAGATCAGCAAGTCTTTTTGATCCTAATTTTTCTAGAAGAGCATCAAAATCAATCCCAGCTTGACAGAATTGTGGAAAAGAAGAAGATCCTATCGCAAATACTGCAAAAGAAGTGCTTGATAAATCTTCACTAGAATTTTGTAGATCTTCGAGGATTTTACCTGCGTTACTAGGAGCTTCTCCATCACCCCAAGTGCTTGTGATAAGAAGAATGTTATCTAAAGATTTTAGATCGCTTACAGAGACATCACCCAAATCTTTTACAGAAACTTCATATCTAATATGGGTTTTTAGATAATCGCCAGCCTGCTCAGCAAGTCCTTGTGCATTTCCTGTCTCAGAACCATATAATATGGATATATTCATAACAAACTCCTTTAATGATTGTATACACAAGTATAAAACATAGGAGAGAGTAAGGTCAAATTTTATAGAAAATAATTTGATTTTATTTTTTAAATATTTAAATTATAATGATTTAGATAGACAATCCATTACCCAAGACATTTCGGATAAGCTTGTACTACCAAGGTGTCCAATACGGACAATCTTACCAGAAAATTCTCCTTGACCACCAGTAATAATAATATCTTGATCATACATTTTTTGTATGATTTCTTTAGGATTAGGAACAAAAAATCCACTAACGCTAAGGCTATTATCAAAGTCAGGATGAACAACAGATTTTAATCCTAATTCTTTTCCTTTTTGAAGAGTCAATAGGGATAATTGGCTATGCCTCTCATAAATATTAGCGACACCTTCTTCGAGCATACTGTGAAGACTAGCGTGTAGTCCTAAGGTTTGTGAAATGTTAGGAGTCCACGAAACCAAGCCATCTTCTTGAGTAGTTATTTCTTGTTGAAGATTAAAATAAAATTTAGGTAAGCTTGATTCTTTTATGGCACGAGTTACTTTGTCTCCATAATAAGATAAAAACGCTAATCCCGGAGCTATCATAAATCCTTTATGACCAGCACCAAGACAAATATCTATTTTGTTTAATTCTTGATCTATGGGACTAGTGCTGACAGAGCTAATCGCATCTACAACAAATAAGGTATCCGTAGGAGCAATAATTTTAGCATATTCTTGTATAGGAGCTAGGACACAAGTACTCGTTTCTGAGTGACAAGTGGTAACAACTTTGGCATCGGGATGATCTTTGAGAGCTTTTTTTAGTTGTTCTGGAGAAGGATAAGTACCGTAAGGACTTTCAATACTGATGACAGTACAGCCATAAGCTTGAGCTATAAGACGAAAACGTTCACTAAATTTTCCAAACTCTAAACAAATCACTTTATCATTTGGAGACAGAATATTAATAAGAGCCATCTCCATTATTCCCGTACCAGAAGAAGGCATAATAATACAAGGATTAGAATTATTAAAAAAATGAGTAAGAAGAACGCAACAATCTTTTTGGATTTTTTTAAACTCTGCTGATCGATGATGATATACTTCTTGCTTTGCTTTATGAACAAAATCAGGAATGTTTACAGGACCAGGTGTCGCAAGAAATTTTTTCATATTATAAGAACCCCACTTTTTATATGTTTTTAAGGAATAGAATTAGTTTGATCGGCATAAAAACCACTAACAGATCTGTTTTGTGCGTTTCTATATTGTTTTTTATTATAGGTATCAGGAATCCAAATACCATCTTGGACAAAAGAATAGAGATATATTTTTTTAGAATCTAACTCTAATTCTATTTCAAAGATACCAGCACCTTTGTGTTTAAGTTGATGAGAGTAAGGGTTCCAGTTATTAAAGTCCCCAGCGATAGTTATAATAGTAGCATTAGTATTTATATGTTGAAAGAGATAAACATCATTAGAAACCCAAAAAGGAAATCTTTTGTTAGGGATGAATTCATTGGTGAGATTGAGGATAGATATTTTTTGACGTCCCATGTCTAATTCAAAATCAGGATTGAGAGGATCGGCAATCCAAAAGCCATCTACTTTAAGACGATATTTATACTGACCAGCAGGAATTCGATTTTTTAAAGAAAGCACCCAAAGATTAGAGCGGGATTCTTCCATCTGTAAATCATTTTTCCAATTATTAAAATCCCCAGCAATTTGTACAGATTTAGCAGGACCATTGTAGAAAAACAAAATAGTATTACTAAGTATCATAGGCGATTGAAATTTTATGTCTGTGATATCTTTAGTGAGGAGATCATTTATTCTCCGTTCATCAGGGATAATCATACGGGATTGAGCGATTATAAGTACAGGAAAAAGTAAAAGTAATAAATATATTTTCAAATGTTTCATAAAGACAGTATAACACTAGAAACTAAAAATATCAAAAATAATATAGTAAAAATTGCAGAGAAAGGCTAAGTAAGCTACAATAGTATAGGAGATAAAAAATGAATAATATTTTATTTGTACTCATTGATTCTATTGATAAGAATTTTTACCTACGTTATCAAGATAAACTTACCACAATCCATCAAAAATTATTAAGTAAATTAGCTAACAAAGATGTCCTAGTTCTTGGGAATCAAGACAGTATGATCACCGATCTAAAATTTGCCGATTTAAAATCTCTTTATCAATATATTGCTGAAGAATCTCAAGAAAGAGATATTATCATTTGTGATGCCTTTGCAGGATTGCTTTCTTTGAGGGATACAGAAGATGTGTTGAATTATATGAGAG
>CAMRBT010000168.1 GCA_947040475.1 uncultured Brevinema sp. | reverse complement strand
ATAGGTATGATTTTCTAAAGAGAACAAAGAGGAAATAAAAAATGAAACAAATAACAAAATTATTAATAATGATTTTTGCTTTGGGTGCTTGTGCTTTAACACCTTTGACACCACCACCACCTGCATTAGATTTTGATAATCCTGCTGATAAAGCAAAAATTACAGAATATGTAGGAAGAGTAAATGCTCTAACACTCAATTCTGAAGTAGAAGTAGAGGGTGGATACGCCTTTCAAGCTCTTGAGATTACAGAAAAAGGAGATATCCTTTTTAAAGAAAATGGAACAGTTAAGAGTTATTACACACTACATTCCATTAAATCTGAAACTGAAATTATTTATAGTTTCGATGAAAGATATGCTGGTTTTGTCCTTAAAGATGGAGCTTTGTACAAACAAGGTGCTTTTTTAAAGAATTATGCTGAAGTTAAATGGGATGCTAAAGGATCTGTTTTAGGCTATGCCCCTCTTGATAGTGTAGATTTAAACGCATTTGTAGCAAAAGTAAATGGTGAAACTTTAGAACATAAGGTACAAGGCACGGATAATAATGGTAATAGTATTACTACTTTAACTACTTTCATACTCACTGCTGATGGAAAATTTTCAATAGAAACAACAACTTTTAAAATGATTGCTAAAATCAGTGATACTGAAGCTCGCTTTTTTAGTGATGATGGAAAATATGGAAGAAATTTTGACCTTTATACTCCTGCACTCAATTCAACTCCAAGATTTGGCTATAAAAATTCCCATCAATCTGATGAATTTCGTCTAGTAGCTATAAAAGATAAAGATTATCGTGTTAGTCCAGATCAAACAGATGCTTTCAAAACTGCAGTCCAAGGTACTTATACGAGTAGAAATCTAGTTGAATATGATCTTACTATAACTGCTAATGCTGAAATTAATTTAAAAGAACCATATACAGATGATCAGGGGTTTGAGCAGTATATAGATACAAAATATACCTTTGTTTCTGCTCGTTCTTCTACGGAGGCTTTATATACGTATACTGATCCAAATGGTGGTGGTATGGGTATTTCCAGTGATGAAAAAGTTGGTTTTGAGATAATTGATGGTGTTTTATATAAAACATACGGTGATTATGATAGCGATAATCCATGGTTTGACTCGTCTCCCCAGGCGGCAAAGAAGTAATCTTTTATAAAAATTATTAACTACATAAAAAAAGGACGACCCTAGAAATAGGGTCGTTTTTTATTGAAGTATGTTGATTAAAAATTATGGTATATGAATAAAAAGAGTAGTGTTAAAAAACTTACTAAGTTAATCAGATATGATTCCACTCAGAGCATACACAATACCTATAAAAGCACCTGCACTTATTAAAATAGGCATACTTGGTAAAATGAGAGCACCTTTAAAAGTGAGTCTGATTCCCCCTGTTATTAATTGGATAAAAAAAGCCGATGCACCACCAATAACAGCACCATTTATAATTCTTTTTATATTTTTATTCATATAAAAATCTCCTATAAAATACGATTTCCCAATTTCATAGTGATTAATTATTTATTTTTATTTTAAATTGTTAAAAAATAATAGTATAGGATTTAGATCAAAATATCTATTATTAATATTTTATTAAATTAATGTTGCTGTGTTAGTTATTAGTACCTCTCTTTCTTTAAGTATAACAGTATACCCAATAATCTCAAGCGTTAAATCTTATCAATCCCTAACTGTCTTAATTTCATATATATTAATAATTCACATGTATCATCAAATCTTTTTGTATAAAGTGTTCTTAAACTATTGATAATAGATTGACAATAGTGTGAAGACAAGTTATAATAAATTACTCACATTTCAGATCGGAAACGATCGCTTATATTTCTATCTTGTATTTTAAGAGAGAGGTTTTCTGTGTAGAAAATCTTTTTTATTTTAAAGGCATTTATGCCATGCAAGAATTGTGTCTAGATATTTGTTTTAGTACTTGATACCAAAGTATATTTATTATAATTGCTCATGGCAGTTTGTATATTTTTGGTATCGAGTACTAAGTAGAAATATTTAGATCTAGATCTGAAATGTGAGTAATACAAACTTCTGTGAGTTTTTTTGCGAAAACTCCTCAATAATACTAGATTGCTTTGTATGTTTATATTCTGTTTTAGTAAGGATCCTAATATAGGGGTCTAAATATTATGAGGAGGATTTCGATGAAGAAATCTATTTTTAATCTAGCATTATTAAGTATGCTATTCGTATTAGGGGCTTGTTCTACTACTGGTACAGACACAGACACAGACACTGGTGGAGATACTGGAGGCGGAGCATCAGACACAGTATTTTTAGATACTATTAAAACAAAAGATATTTTCCAGTTTGAGAATAAAATTGGAAAATTTTCTTCAGATGGTAGAACATTTGATGTAGATCCAAGCTTTTCGACATTGGGAGTTAGTGGGACATTGACATTTGTATCTACTAGATCTGCTATATATGCTACTTATAAAGATACTACTGATGAAGTGGTAGTAATTAGACTCACTGGCGATACAGGAGGTTCTATCCAGGTTGATAAGACACCTGTGGACTTTAGCTATAAGTCTGAAATAGATCCTGACATCACAAGATTTTTAGATAAAGTCAAAACAAAAAACGCTTTCGAGTTTGAGAATAAAATAGGAACATTTTCTGCAGATGGTAGAACATTTGATGTAGATCCAAAATTTTCATCATTGGGAGTTAGTGGGACATTAACATTTAATTCTGCGAGTTCCTCTGATATAGCAGTTTACACTGATACTTCTGGTAAGGAAGCTGCTTTTACCCTTACTTTATTTCCTGCTGCTGGTGGTAGTATTAAGGTTGGTGCGACAAAAACGGACTTTACTCTTGAGTCTAAAGTAGATCCTAATAAAGAAGCATTTATAAATAATGTTAAAAATTCTACTCTCAGACTCCGAACTGTGCCGAATACAACAATTCCTGCAGTGCTAGCTAGCTTTGATGCAGACGGAAAGATGACAGTAAAAATAAACAATGTAGACAAAACAGCTACACTTACAACAGCTACTAGTGGTGAGCTAGCTACATATACTGTTGACGGAGATACTAAACAAGTAGTAGTTACTTATAAAAATAGTTCTGATATTACAATTAAAATAGGTAATGATTCACCACAAAACGGAGCTTTGTTTTTTAATAAAGATAGTAGTAAGTTTCCTTCTATCATTGACAGTATCAAGGGGAAGACAATAAAAACGTACACAGGTAGTATAACAATAGGTACCTTTAGTGCAGATGGACTTACCTTAGATGGTACTCTAGTAACTGATGTAGCTCCAGGTAAAATAGCTCATTTCTTAGGTGCAAAGTCTGTAGGGTTTTCTGTAGGAAACTTTGTTTATACTATTGCTGCTGACAATGGCACTGTTACGGAAGTATATGTTATTAATGAATTCAAGATAATAGTAGGATCAGGTCCTGTCCAAGATGTAGTGATAGAATAATATTAAATAATTATTAATCTAAAAACCCCATTTCTATATGAAGTGGGGTTTTTTGTGGAACGACTGTTCGTGGA
>CAMRBT010000167.1 GCA_947040475.1 uncultured Brevinema sp. | reverse complement strand
ACTAAATAAAATAGGAGTTTGTCATGAAAGACCAAATTAAAGCATTCATCAACGCTACTGTTGAAAAATTGCCTGTTAAAAAAACTGATTCTGCTCTTGAAATTACCATTCAAGATCATAAGATCACTTTAGAATTTAAAGACAAAGAATGTATTCTCACTTCTGATAATTATCAGAAGACTATATCTTATGATTTGGGGACTGATAAATTCTTTACTGCACAAAAGGGGCTCTTTAAAAATCTAGAACCTATTATGAAAGATATTAAAGATAAAAAAGCTTTCGGACAAATGCTTTCTACGTGGAAAAATAATGTAGAGATTGTCCTTGAAGAAAAAGAAATGGCAAAGAGGAAAGAAGCTTTAGCTCACAAATTAGCTATTGGATATCCAGAGCCTAGTCTTGGAAACAACGATCTCGATGTGGGTTACGAGCATTTTCTTAATAAAGTCAGAGATGAGATGTTATCTGTTTTTAGAGCGATGGGTTATACCCTTGTCGAAGAAAGAGAATTGGAAGACGAATACCATAACTTCGAAGCCTTGAATATTGATGCCGATCATCCAGCTAGAGAGGATCAAGATTCTTTTTATGTTGGGGAAAAGCATTTATTGCGTACTCATACGTCAAGCTCTCAAATCCGTACCTTAGAAAAAATGATAAAGAATGGTGGCGAACCACCTCTTGCTATTGTATGTCCTGGTGTTTGTTATCGCAGAGATGCTGTTGATGCAACGCATTTTCCTGTTTTCCGTCAAATGGAAGGATTGGTTGTCGACAAGAATGTTAGCTTTGCCGATCTCAAAGGTACTCTTTTAGAATGGGCAAAAGCGATGTTCGGCTCTAATACTCAAATACGCCTCAGACCTGATTACTTTCCTTTTACTGAGCCTTCTGCTGAATTATCAGTATCTTCTCCCGATCTTCTTGGAGGTCGTTGGGTGGAATTATTAGGTTGTGGAATGGTGCACCCTAAAGTTTTTGAAAATGTAGGACTAGACCCAAAAGTTTGGAAAGGGTTTGCTTTCGGAACTGGTATTGAACGTATTGCGATGATGCGTTATGGGATTAAAGACATCAGACATTTTGTTGAAAACGATATTCGTTTCTTAAAACAAAGTCTTTAAACGACATATAGACTACAGACTGTAGACTACAGTTTGTAGTTTATAATCCTTCTATTAATTTATAAAATCTGGAGAAAATCCTATGAAAATGACAGTCAGCTATGAATGGCTTTGCGATCTTGTACAAGATCTTAATCAAAAATCCCCTGAACAAATTGGGCTTGCTCTTACAGCTTTAGGTGCAGAAACAGAAGATATTTCTGTTCTTAATTATGGCGCTAAAGTTGAGCTAGCAATGATAACAAAAATAGAAACATTAAATAAATTATCTAAAGTAACAATCGCTGTTGGTAATAAAACTTATGTTACTATTTCTAATTCTCCTATTCTCAAAGAAAATCATTATGTTCTTTTTGCTCCAATAGGTGCTACTATTTTTGGTGGTATTTCCGTTACTGCTCGTGAGATTGAGGGTGTTACCACAGAAGGTTTATTGCTCGCCTTAGAAAATCTAGGTATAGAAAACAAAAGCAATGATATTGCTCATCTCGGTGATGATAAAAAAATCGCTACAGAATTATTCAAGACTTATTGCGAACAAGACGCTATTTACACTCTTGATGTTCCTGGTAATAGAGCTGATTGGCTTTCTATTCGTGGGCTTGCTCGTGCTTTGGCAATTTCTTTTGATCTTTCTTTAAAAAATTACTCTTATAATTTTACCCCTAAAGGAACTTGTGATATCAAAATCGATCTTCAAAGTGATAGATGTTTTCGTTATAGTTTGACGACTATCTCAAACATTACTACTTGCAAAACTCCTGCTCACATTCAAAAAAGATTGTTGCTTCTCGGAATGCGTCCTATTAATTATCTCGTCGATATGAGTAATGCGACCATGCTCGAAACAGGACAGCCAACACACGCTTTTGATGCTACCAAAATAAAAGGATCTATCATCGTACGTCAGGCAAAAAATAGTGAAACACTTACCCTTCTTGATGATTCTACTATCAATCTCACTCAAGATGATCTCTTGATTTGTGATGAAGAAAAAATCCTCGCTCTCGCTGGTATTATGGGTGGATTGGATTCTGGAGTAACAGAAGATACTACAAAAATATATCTTGAAGCAGCTAGTTTTAATGGTGTTTGGGTTAGAAGATCAGCAAAGCGTCTTGGTATTAAAACAGAATCATCTTTACGATTTGAAAAAAATATTACTTCAGAGCTTGTTCCTTTAGCACAACAAAATATCTGTGATATGATAGCTAAGCAACTCCCTCAAACTACTATCTCTATCGCTTCTGATATTTCTCAAGTGCAAAGCACACAGGGATCTATATTAGTATCCCCTCAAGAAATTCGTGATTACTTAGGTGCTCCAGATATTAAAGATGATTTTATGAAAAAAGTGATTGTCAATATCGGCTGTACCTGTGATAGCTCCCAAGAACAATGGAACATCACCCCTAGCGGAGAGCGTCGTGATCTCAATATCAAAGAAGATATCATGGAAGAGATTGCTCGATTTTATGGTTATGACAAAATCCCTAGTACTAATTATAGACCGTCTAGTGTTAAGCTTAATCCTGAGAAATCTTTTGATGAAAAAATTCGTCCTATCCTTCGTGGTATGGGATTGAGTGAAGCGATCACTATCGTTTTTCGTTCTGTTGAACAACAAAAATTCTACGGACTTACTCAAGCTAACGCTGTGACTATCGTCAATCCTCTTAATACAGAATGGACAGAAATTAGAACTCATTTGTTTGATGGGCTTTTAGATTGTCTCAAAACAAATGTGACTAAAGCCTTCCAAAAAAATATTGCACTTTCTGAGATTGCCTCTACTTTTAAAAAGCAAGGTGATGATTTCTGTGAGCAAAAAGTATTATCCTTCGTCATTAGTAACGAAAATAATCCTTATCAAAAAGCATTGAATGTGCTTAACAATATCGTTCAATATGCTAAGATTCCTCATATCAAAGCTCAACGCATTAATGCAGATGATTATACATTTTTACACCCACTCAATGCTTTTGAGATCATGGTCAATGATAAAGTTGTAGGATTTTTTGGGGAGATTCATCCTCTATTATTAGAAAAATTAAACCTCTCCGATAAAAAAGATTTTCCTTCTCCTGTCGTTTGTGAGATTTCTTTTGACACCCTTAGAGAGCATGCCGAGGTGTTTAATACCGTGAGCAAAGTCAATGATCTTCCGCCTATGTTCCGAGATATTACCCTATCCGTGGATAGTGATGCCCTAAGTATTAATCTCTGTGAAGAATTAAAAAGCAAAAATCCTCTCATCAAAGATATAGAGTTTGTGTCTGTCTTCCAAAATGAGAAACTCAAAGAGCTGAATAAAAAGAATATTTCTTTGCGTATGCGTTTTGAATCTGATGATGCTCTTAATGCTCAAGAGATAGATCTCTTTATCCAAGAATTATTGAAATAAGATTTAAAAACAGTCGTTATATAACGATGTTGTATCCTTGTGATGTAACATCGTTATTTAGTATTTAATATA
>CAMRBT010000166.1 GCA_947040475.1 uncultured Brevinema sp. | reverse complement strand
GAAAAAGAAAGATATCTTTTATGTAAATAATATCGTATATTTACTTGACAAAAACTGATATATATAGTATAATTAAGTATAGAAAGATAGCTAGTATTTATAAGCAATAGCTAAGAAAAAGAAAGATATCTTTTATGTAAATAATATCGTATATTTACTTGACAAAAACTGATATATATAGTATAATTAAGTATAGAAAGATAGCTAGTATTTATAAGCAATAGCTAAGAAAAAGAAAGATATCTTTTATGTAAATAATATCGTATATTTACTTGACAAAAACCATATATATATATATGGTGTGATTAAGTATAGAAAGATAGCTAGTATTTATAAGCAATAGCTAAGAAAAAGAAAAGATATCTTTTATGTAAATAATATCGTATATTTACTTGACAAAAAACGCATAGGAGCGACACAATGGCAATAATACAAACACTAGACAATCAGCATGAATTTTTTGAGGCTACAAAATGGGTGTGGGCTTATAATTCACAATTTAGCTATTTTTCAGATTTACCAGAGATCGAGAAAATGGAAGCTATTAAAAAATCAGATCTATTATTTGAATTACTAGACAATCAAAGCGAGGAGACAGGGGAAGACATTCAACTTGATCCGATTGCTTGGATGTGTGAATATAAATTTTTTTCTTATTCAGAATTAGAGAAAATGTTTAAAAATAATATAGATGATTTACTAGAACATCTTGAATATGAAGGGATAGAATTAGATGAATTTGATTTGAATTCAAGTAATATAGATACATATCAAGCTTATTTATCTAATAATTTTAATCTTGAATTAATCACGACTAGCGAAGAGTACGCTATATTAAGTTATTTTTAATAGTAAAGCTCATCTGTTTAATCTACAAATAAATACAAGGGTTAATTATGCAAAAATGGGATTCAAAATATGAAATATTTAAAGATAATGTTTTAATATTCAGCAGTAAAAAGTTAAAAGAATCAGATCTCGATAATATGGGATTTGTTGAATTGGTAGAGAATGGCAAGATTGATTATTTTGGGATGTTACAAGATCAAATAAAAATCAATAAAAAGCATTGTTCTAGAGAATTTACTATAACAGAAACAATATACAAGCCGTATACAATAGACACTATTTTCGGAGAACGACAATTCAATAATAAATTTGAATTAATTGCAACATACACAGAAATCAAGCGGGGTTAATTATGAATAATAACAATTTAATAAGGGCTATAACCTGCATTATAAATATAATAGCATATAGTCAAAAATCAGTTAATTTGTGGCGTTCCTCTTTAGATAAAGATTCAGAAGAATTTAAAACAATATCTAAAGAACTAAATGACGGAATTAAACACGAGTTAAATATATTGAGTGGAGAATACAAATCAGAACACTATTATATAGAGCCTATTAAATTAAATAACAACGAAATAGAGATAATAAAAGAATTAATGAAAAAAAACAATCTTTACTACAGGATAAATTTTAATACAGTACTATAAAAGCTCATCTGTTTAATCTACAAATAAAATCTACACTAAAGGACAAATAAAATGAGAAGAGAAAAAAGAAAAGAAAGAAAAGAACACACTAGATTTATTAAAGAATTAATAATAAAAATTAAAAACACTGAATACTATTTATCAGAAAATGGGTTTAAATGGGATTTAATTTTTCACACTGGAAGAGTTAAAAAATCACTAGTTAATAAACTTATAAAAGTATTTAATACTAGGAATACAGAATTAAAAAAAAGATGGAGTTAAAAAATGAAATTTATAAAAGATTCAGAAAAAAATATAGCATTGCATACGTGCGTGCTTGGTACTGGGGAAATCTATTTCAATAGCAAGGGTGTCTATACTGTATCTATGAATAAAAACGCTATTAAACAATTTACTAAGATTTCTAATTATGTATCAAGTAAAATTAAAAGCTATACAATGCCTTTAAAACAATTACAAAAAGTTATTGAGGTACTGCATAAAAGTGATCTTGAATATAGCGTTAAAATTAATGATGACGGCGTTATGATAATCAATCAAGATAGATGGACTATAGCGTTAAATTCTACAATTTGCGATTCTAATTATGAATCTTGTTTTTTAGAAAAACAAACAGTATTTACAATGAATTACACACAAGCTAAAGCATTTAAAAAGTCTCATTGTATGAGTAATGATTACTCACAAATTGCATTTACTGGGATGTATTTAGATTTTATTAATAATAAACTTGTTACTTGTGATGGTAAGGCTCTTGACGTGTTAAACGTAGAATTTTTATTAAAGTTAGAAAATAGTATACTTGATAAAGAATTTATATTAAAAGCGATTTCTAAAATGAAAAAAGATAGTATTATAGAAATCAAATATAGTAACAATGAATATTTTATAAATGATAATAACATAGAAGTAATTGAAGGTAGATTTCCTAATTATAACGATGTTATGCCAAAAATTAAAACAAATGTTATCAAGATCAAAGATCATAAGGAATTTTCAAAAAAGATAGACGCTATTAAAAAACATACAGATTCAGAAAGTGGGCGTATGATTTTAGAAGTAAAAGCAAATATATTATATTTTTCAGTTGCTACAGTCCACGGAGAGGCTTGCGAAATGCTAGAGATAGAGAATATAAGCAATACAGATATAACACTAGCTTGTAATTGTAAAGGTTTACAAATGCTAGTAAACGAAAACAATACGGAAATAGTTATAAATGGGGCTGGTTCTCCTCTGTTATTTATAAAAGAAAATAGTAAATCTCTTATAATGCCTATGAAAAGTGATGAAGGGATTAAAATAGTAAATTTAGTAGAAAGTAACATTGTAGAAATAAAAGAAGTCAATAAAATAGAACAAAAAACAAAACCAATACCAAAGGAGACTACCATGTCAACAAAATCAAAAACACAGAAGGAGACCACGATGTCAATAAGCTTAAAAACACAGCCTAGAGGTGCTACGCAACAAGAAGCATTGCTTTATATTCATAAAGAGTTTAATCAAACTCTCGAGAGTATGCAAGAGTTAATCAATACTGTTAGTCAATATAATCATGAAAGTCGGCTTGAATTTTTAGAAACAGACCTTGAAAAAACAGTATTTAAAGGCTTAAAACAAGAAGTATACACACTTTTATCTGATTTCACAGAATTTGAATATTTAGATTCCTTGTATACGGAAATAGAACCTACTACACAAGCCGAAGTAGTGGAGCAAGCCCTAAAGGATGTGCCTATAACAGATATAGAGCCTATCACACAATCTAAAACAGATGAGCCTACTACAGAAATTGATAACAGTACACAGCACGAACCTAGATTTATAATCAAATTGTTTACAGATAGACAAAAAAGCAAGGTGCTAAGTCCTGAAGTATTCAAAATTGACACTATAGAGGGCGATTGTATTATCTCTAACGGCTATAAATATAATGTTTACAATATAGGGAAAGTTAGAATTAGTAAAAAGGGCAGGGGTTCTGCCTCTATAAATTTGACACTAGATCACAAGCCCACCATGAACGAATTACAAGACCTAGCCAATCAATTTATTAGTAAAGTAACGGAACCATAAAAAGCTCATCCTATCCCCCTATATGGGGG
>CAMRBT010000165.1 GCA_947040475.1 uncultured Brevinema sp. | reverse complement strand
ATATTTGAATATATTAATTATTTGTTTTTGTTTTTGATAAATTCTTGTACCATTTTTTGTACTTCATCAATAGAGCCCTTTTCTTCAAAAATATAATGAGATACTAAATCTAAATATTCTAAAATTAATTCACCTCTATGAGTGTGAGCCACAATATTAGGAACGGTGAGTTTTAGATCTAAAGACCAATACACATTAGGAAGCATCACTACCGTGTTTTTTTGTATAGGGTGTATCTGACAATCTGGTCTTTTTGCTAACTCCTGAAAGACATCTTCGGCACAGTACAAATCTGGTTTGTAGGTATCTGTATCGTGCATAATCTGGGTAATAACTTGTTCAATATTTTTCATCGTAGACATATCTCACCTCTTAACCATATATTAAATAATTGTCTCTTAAAACATATCTAATTATACTCAATATTTGAAAAAAAAACAATGTGTAATCTCTAAAAAAAGATAAATCCTTAAAAAAAACTAATGCTTTTTGTGAAAATTCCGATATTTATAGAGCGGTACTCTAAAAATTGAAAGAGAGAGTGCCTGCGAGAGAAATCTCTGGGAGGATACTATTATGATGCGTTCACTATGGACAGCAGCTTCAGGTATGATAGGAGAACAATTCCATATCGATACCATTTCGAATAACTTGGCCAATATCAACACCACAGGATTTAAAAGAACTAGGGCTGAATTTGAAGATCTTTTATATCAAACACAACGTCTTGCTGGGACACCTTCTTCTGAAGTAACACAACACCCTATAGGAATTCAAACTGGTCTCGGTACCAAAGTCTCTGGTACTCAAAAGTTTTACACTCAAGGTAGCTTACAACAAACAGGAAATGTTCTTGATATTGCTATTGAAGATGAAGGATTCTTTGCTGTTGAAATGCCTGACGGTACTACAGCCTACACAAGAGATGGTACTTTTAAAATTGATGCCAATCAAGATATCGTTACTTCTCAAGGTTATTATTTATTACCAAGAACAAAACTTCCAGATAATTTTGAAATCACTTCTCTCACTATCACCCCAACAGGTGAAGTTAGTGTAAAAGTAGCCGGGGAAAATGACCCCCGTGAAGTTGGTAATATTACTTTACAACGTTTTATTAATCCAGCTGGATTGACAAATCTTGGAGAAAACCTCGTTAAAGAAAGTCCTGCTTCTGGAGCTCCCGTAGAGGGCACTCCCGCTGCTCAAGGATTTGGAGCATTGAGACAAAGCTTTTTAGAAATGTCCAATGTCTCTGCTATCACAGAAATGGTCGATATGATCGTCGCACAAAGAGCTTATGAATTCAACTCTCGTGCCATCCAAACAAGTGATAACATGTTAGGATCTGCAGTATCATTAAAAAGATAAGTAATTAAATAAAATAGAAAAAACAAGCAAAGTTATGTCTTTGCTTGTTTTTTTGTTTATATTAATATATAATATAAATTAATAAAATTTTTATTATATATTTAACATTTTACCTTGATTAATTAGAGAGCTATTTATGAAATACCTTATAAAATTCATTTTACCATCTTATGATTATAAGAATGTTAGTATTCATTCTGAAGATTTTCCGCTAGATATTGATAAAAATTTAGTACATTGTGAACAATCTCATTGTTTTTCTACTGTAATTGAATTACCACAAGGCACTTATCACTATAAATTTAATGCAGATGGTGTTATTATTCCTGATACCTTACGAACATCTTCTGACGAATTTGCTATTCTTAACATAGGACCTTCTGACAATGATGGAGTTATTTTTGACATGGAGAAATCTTTTGTCAAAAACAATCACTTAGTATTGCTCATAGGATTGGAATTTACTATTTGGAAAAATGCTGTTTTAAATATTCAGACTTTACAAGGTATGAAAATGATACACGGGCATAGTACTTTCACCGAAGGCTCTTATGATTACCAAATGTTTGTTATTGATATTACTCAAGAAGAATCTCTATACGCCTTTTTTGAATTAGTAGGACATTCTGAAAATAGTTTTTTAGGAGCTAATGGAATCAAGCAAACAGAGTGGGCAATAGACCCTTTTGAGATAGATAAACATCTTTCTGCCCCTATTCCTCCATCAAATATTATTGGTATTTATCACTTATCAAACAAAAAATCTATCATAGATTTTGAAAAACATATTGCTTATTTTAAATCATTTCCTATTGATTATATTTCTGGAGATATACCAAAAAACTCTCTACTACAAAAAGAGTTTCATCATTTTACAAAAAATCAAGATAGCCTTCCGCTTACTTGTTTGCTCAGAGATATTTTTTTAGAAAAAGATGACTTCAATCCTAGTTTAGGTTTATTAGGTCGTTTTGCCTATGAATATAGACAAGATATTTCTACAATTCCTTTTGCTCTATCTGATGATAATGTTTCTTTTTGGGATATCGCTAAAAGAAATCTCAAACTAGCTACTCGAGGTATTGGTTTTCAATTATTAGGTTCCATGACTCCCTTTATTTATTTCGGTGAAGAGATAGGTCTCCACAAAACTGGTGAAGAAAGAAACATGTTCTGGACAAAAACAAAATGGAACAAAGAGCTCTTTCACTTTTATCAAAAATTACTAAAATTAAGAAAAAAATACCCCGTCTTGAGACAGGGTAGATTTAGACTTATTATGCAAGATTGTTCTTTATGGGGAATAGAGCGTTATATGGATGGAGAAGATTCTATTTATATTTTTGCGAATCATTCTAAAAATAATATTGTTATTGACCTTACCCAAATCATCAAGTACACAGGGCCTATTATTGAATTACTTTCAGACCATCCTCTCAAGCGTAAAAAAGTATGTACTATTTTTGGTGAATCTCTTGTTGTTTTTAAACCTAACAAATCCAAAAGTAAAATTATTTGTTTAGATCCTGAGCTAGAGGATGATGAAGAATAAGGGTATCCTTTAATTCAGTACGGGAAACATGAGTATAAATCTCTGTGGTGGCTAGATCACTGTGTCCTAGCAGCTCTTGTATTGTTCTTAAATCAGCTCCATGGGATAACATATGAGTCGCAAAAGCATGTCTTAACATATGAGGGTGTAGTTCTGTAATATCTAAATTTTTAGAATATTTATTAACCACCTTCCATATAAACATTCTCGAAACATGTTTTCTAAATTTTGATGTTATCACAAAATCACAAAGTACTCCGTTCAAATATTCTTGTCGTATAGGAAAATATTTTAATACTAATTTTTTTAATCTATTTCCCATAGGAATAAGTCTTTCTTTATTACCTTTTCCTAACACTCTTATCGTTTCTTCTTCTATATATATATTATTCATTGTCAACTGGCACAATTCTGATACACGAATACCACAAGAATACAATAATTCAAAAATCATCGCATCTCTCACTGAGGGGAATGTTTGCTCGCCATCATCAAAAAAACTAAACACATCTTCAAGCTCATCTTCACTCACAATATTCGGCAATCTTTTTATTAATTTGGGAAGATCTATCATCCCCATGGGATTGTCTTCTCTCACTTCAAAACGTTGCAGATCTTTATAAAAGGATCTAAAACAAGATATTCTTCGAGCTATTGTTTTTGGAGAAAATGGTTCGTGAGTATCTTCTCTTTCTTCTTTATT
>CAMRBT010000164.1 GCA_947040475.1 uncultured Brevinema sp. | reverse complement strand
TGCCCCTGCAATGAGTGCTTATGTTACTTTGTCTAAAAAAACTCTTGGTGTATAAAAATGTTTTTACATTTTGTTAAAATATTAAAAACCAACAAAATAAAAGGTATCATGATTATGATACCTTTTATTTTATTGATTCCTATTCTTTTTCTAAAATATGTCCCCTTCGTATTAACCGCTATTCCTGAACCTTATGCTGATTATACAGTAGGAAGAAATGCCGTTGTTCTAAATAATTTATATATAAAAAGCGATGGAGATAAGCTTGTTCCTATCAACACTTATCAACATGATTATATATTTGATCAAAACTCAGACAATCACATTCTTTTACCTATTTATAGAGCTGTGAAAATAGGCACTCATTTGACAAATCTTGGATATAATGAAGGAATATGGGATACATATAATGTTAACCCTAAGCAAGATAATACTAATGATTCAAGAACAGGTCAGAAGATTGCCAGTGAATTTTATAGAAAAGATAGACTACAAAGACAAACTAAAGATTTAGCATATAAATCACTATACACAACCCCATATAATAATTTAGGTGTTTGATATTTGATTTCATTTCTAAAAATAATAAAATTATAGAAAACCAAGAGCAACTAAAAGAAGTGTCAAAAAGATTGTTGTATATAAGATATGCTATATCTCTATTTTATGCATTAGCTTGTGTTTTATTATTATTGGTACTATATATAAAAAAACAAAAAAAACAAGCATATCTTCTGAGTGTACTCTTATGTGTTTCTCCCATTTTTTTGTATACCACTCTCACAACAATGGGATTTTTTAATATCTCTATGATTCAGATTATATATATATTACTGTTTTTACCTCGTGATTTTTATACCAGCACCTTAAAAAATAAAGTGTTTTTTATAATGGGATTTACATTCTGTGTTCTCATTCAACAGTATTCTTCAGGAATAGTAAGTATATTCTCTAGTTTTGGATTTTCTGCTACTTTATTGTGTTTTTTATTAATCATACAACTATTAGACAATCTCAAAACTCAACCAGTTAAAAAACATATATATCTTATAATTTACCCTATTATCTTAACATTTTGTATAACTATTAGTATATTTGTTTTACGTAAAATAGAGATGCAAGAGGCTAGTGTATTGTGGGGAGGGGATATTTCCCATGCTTCTAGTATGTTAAAATCTTTTACTTATAAAAAATATCCTATAAATCATTTTTTAAGTATTCTCTATCACAACTTATCCATCAATAAAGTAATTCTTACTCAAAATTTGGGTATGATTTTTACCTTTATGAAGATAAATATTTCTTTTTCTATTCTTCATATCATTGGTCTATGGCTAATTACAGTATGTTTGTTATGGAAAAAATTCGGAGCTAATATTTTTATAGAAAACTGGAAAATATTTAGAAATTTCTTACTGGCACTTGTACTATGGCATAGTTATCTCTTACTGTGTATTCTGCTTAGTCCTTGGCTTATGAAGCATTATGTATCTGTTACTCCTATTCTTGGATTTTATTATGCTAGTATATGGGTATTAATATTAGGCTATACCCTAGATATTTGGTTTAAGCAAGCTAAAATCATAGAGAATAAAAAAACCTCATCTTTGTAGATGAGGTTTTTTATTTTAATATCAATTACTAATCCTAACCTCTTTTAGGCGGAGCTGTTATTGATGATCTTTTTGGTGTAGACAAAGGCTTGTATGATTTTTGCCCAAAACCGTGTTGTTTGTTTCCACCGCCAGGGTTGCTACTGAATCCAGGTTGTCCAAATTTTGGAAGTGGGGTTGGATTGGAATCGTTTTTCTGATCTGACATAATAGTCTCCTTAGTGTTTTTTATTTGTTTAAATTTTTTATCTCTTGAGTTATTTTATTCATACTATATAGGGTTTTGTTTTATATAATCTATAAATTTTATTGCTGATTTATGATATCGAGGATACTTTTTTTCTAATAGCTCTAGTGTAATATCTCTAATAGTCCCTTCAAACTGTATAAAAGCATTTGCTACTGCTAATAATTCTATTTTACATTGATTTTTGTCCAGTAGTAAATAATAGTCGATAAATCTAATAGCCACATAAAATCCTATAAAATATTTTTTTAAATCTTCCGTAGTTAAATTTCTATGCTCTGCAATTATCTTAGTAAAATCTTCGAGAAGATTAAAATATTCCTCCATATATGCATATGATAAATGTCGTATTTGGTTTTTTAATAATAGTAAATTATTACCACAAAGGTCTAACACCTCTTTTATTTCTTTTTTATATGCTTCTTTGTCAGTTATTTTTTTATCAAACTCATATACATTGGGTATAAAAGGCTTTAATTCTTCTTTAATAAAAGCTCGTATATATTCTCTATCTTTTTCTTTTTTTTGTTCTTTTTTCTCTTTATTTTGGTATTTATTTGCCAGCCAATAGATAACAATAGGGACAGTAACTACTCCTACCACCTCTATAATTCGAAAAATGTTTTCCCAGTTAATCTTATGCACATATAAACCTATCAAAAAACATAATATAATGCTAGATATATACAAAAATACTAATTTCAATATTTATTCCTCTATAATAATTATATCTTTATTATACAAAAAATTAAGATATATTACAATGTTTTTGCCTTATGTTTTATTATCCCTCTATACACATGGGAGTATATCCATCATATAAAAATTTGGTAAGCCTATACCTATTTATTTTTGGTATACCCCAGCAATCCACTCTAGCCACCCCATTGTTTTAAAATCTTTGGAGATTTGCTAGAATAATAATATCTTAAAATCTGCATCGGTGGGATTAATAAGGGGCGAGGAGTCCCTTATTTGGATCGGGGTTATAGGGGGAGATCCAAGGCTCCCCCTAAAGAAAGGTAACATTTCAAAATATCTCTTGACAAAAATATCATTATAATTTATAATAGAGGTACTTACATTCTTGTAGATTAGAAACAATCTATATATTATTATCTCATACTTTTAAAAGTATTGAGTTATCTTGGGATAATTCTTTTTCTTTTTTAAAACACATTTGTGTTGAGTATGTTGTGTCCTTCTTTTTGCACCTTATTTTTTAATGCCGATTCCTCGGTATATCTATATTAATTGCTCATAGAGCTTTGTATATTTTCGAGGAATCGGTATTAGATAGAAATATTTAGACTCTGTTCTGCAGGAATGTAAGTAATACAAGTTCTATGGGCTTTTTAGAAAACAACGAGAGAACGAAAGTGATCGACATTGGTTTCTTACTCTAGCTAGCACCCTTTAGGGAGCGTAAAAAGTGAAACTTTTAAGCAGAGTTCCTTAATGTGTACCCTCTCATAGCATTTGTTAGAGAGGGTTTTTTAGAAACACGATGTTTCGTATACTTTTACAGACAGGATGTCTAATGGTAAAAGTATACCTTAGGAGAATGCCGTGAGCGAATGCCTTTTTAAATAAATGTATTACGAAAATCTCAATGACAGTCTTAAATATTCTATTTGTACTGCTGTAGAATATACAAGCCCTAAAAAACCTCATCTTTGTAGATGAGGTTTTTGGGTTTAAAATTAATTTTGAACTGCTGTTCTATTTGGAGAGAGATCTTCTCTATAATCTAGACTATATTTCTTTTTTT
>CAMRBT010000163.1 GCA_947040475.1 uncultured Brevinema sp. | reverse complement strand
CAAAGTTCAGCTGCTGTTACAGAAGCTGTAACAAGAGCTGCCGCTGCAGTTCGACAAGCTGCAGATAATGCCGCTGTTGCTGCTGCTCAAATGTTAGAGCAAGTGTCAGGAATAAGTAGTCCAACACCTCCTACAGATAATAATGCAGGAATGGCTCAACCGTCTACACCTAGACCTACTACTACTCAAGGTGGTACTGTTATTAATTTGGTTCCAAAATCAGATACAGCTATCCCTAATGTAGATGTAGCGACTGCTGATTCTGTTGTAGCTCCAATAGCTTCAATAGAAGAAGAAAATTTTATAATAGAATTAAAAAACAACCTTAACTCTGGTCGAGGAATTGAAGATTCTGATAAAAATGGAAATACACCATTAATGGTAGCTGCAAGTAAGCGTTATGTCAATGCTGTAAATTTCATCATTGAAAATGGTGCAGATGTTAATGTTCGTGGACGTATGGGACAAACAGCACTTCTTAATGCTATTAAAGCTAAAGACTTACTTATTATTAGAATGCTTTTACTTGAAAAAGCAAATATTAATACTTTTGATGGTGATAGAAGAACAGTTTTAATGACTGCTAGTGAAACCGGAGATTTAGCTGTTTTCTCTTATTTAGTTGATGCAGGAGCTTTATCTGCTTTGAGAGATATTCATGGTAAAACAGTATTAAGCTATGCTATTGAAAATAATCATATGAATATTGTTCAATATCTTATAGAAAAGAAATTTGATGTTAACTCAATAGATGCTAACAATAGAACACCTCTTATGCACGCTTTAAGAAATAATAAAGTTGATATGGCTTTATATCTTATTGAGAATGGAGCGAATGTATCACATAAAGATGATTCTTCTATGTCTGCATTAATCTACGCATCACGCTTAGGTAATGAAGATCTTGTTAACGCTATTTTAGAAAAAGGTGCAAATATTAACGACAAAGATGATAACGGAAGAACACCATTGATGTATGCTGTTAATGCTAAAAACATGGATATCGTAAATGCTTTAGTGCGTAATGGTGCTGGTTTGAATTTACAAGATGAAACAGGCTGGACTGCATTGATGTTTGCTTCTAGTGAAGGTCTTTTAGATGTTGTTAAAGTTCTTATTAATGGTGGAGCAGGTCTAAATATTCAAAATATCTATGGACAAACAGCTCTTATTCGTTCCATTATTTGGGGACAAGTAACAATTGCTAAGTATTTAATTGGAAAAGGAGCTTTGACTTCTATTACTGATAATTCTGAAAAGAACGCAGCAATGTGGGCTGGAGAAAGAGGTAATGAAGAATTATTGAATTACCTTATTCAAGAAGCTAACGCATTACAAGTAGTAAAATAAACTATATAATTATAAAAAAAGAAGAAGTTTTAACTTCTTCTTTTTTTTGTTTAAAATAAATTGATATAGAATTTTTCTTAAATTATTCCTTATAAGAATAAAGATTCTACAGCATGAGCACCTTTAAATAAAGTAGTCTCATCAAAACAACGTGCTGTGAGTTGTAATCCTATTGGTAATTGAGATTGAGACATACCTATAGGGACAGATATAGCTGGAGTCCCAACTAAATTTGCAGATATGGTGAAAATATCATTAAGATACATAGATACAGGATCATTGATTTTTTCATTGATTTTAAATGCTGGTGTTGGTGTTGTTGGTCCTAACAATAAATCAACACTATCAAAAGCCTTGCTATATTCTTCTATTAATACACTACGGACTTGTTGTGCTTTTTTGAAATAGGAATCATAAGATTCTGAAGAAAGAATGAATGTTCCTAACATAATACGACGCTTAACTTCAGGACCAAATCCTTCTGTACGACTCTTGATGTATGTTTCTGACAAGGTATCAGCTAATTCTCTATTACCATAACGAATACCGTCAAAACGTTCTAAATTAGCGGAAGCTTCTGCTGGAGCAATAATATAATAAATAGCAGGAGCATGTTTCATAAAAGGAATAGAAACTTCGGATAAAATAGCACCTTGTTTTTCTAATTCTTTAGCTACCTTTAGAACTTGTTCTTTAATTTCATTGTCCAGAGTATCTACAAAAAACTCTTTTGGTAAGCCGATTTTTAGACCTTTGATATCTTTGGAATTAGAGATAGCTTCAACAAGATTATTTGAGGTAGTACTATCTTTAGGATCATAACCAGCCATTGCTTGATAAATCATAGAGGCATCGGTAACACATTTGGCTATAGGGCCGATTTGGTCTAAAGAAGAAGCAAATGCTGTAGCTCCATAACGAGATACTCGACCATAAGTAGGTTTAAAACCGACACAGCCACAAAAAGCTGCAGGTTGACGAATTGATCCACCTGTGTCAGTACCTAGAGTAATAGGGGCAAGATTACCTGCAATAGCAGCAGCTGAACCACCTGAAGAACCACCAGGACTAAAATCTCTATTATGAGGATTTCTTACAATGCCGTAATAGGAAGTTTCGTTTGAGGATCCCATCGCAAATTCATCTAAATTCAATTTTCCTAGGAGGGGCATACCTTCATTTCTAATTAATTTTTGGATTACGGTGGCATCATAAGAAGAAACATATCCTGTTAATATTTTAGAAGCACAAGTCATAGGGATATCTTTTACATTAATAAGGTCTTTGACCCCTAGAGGTATTCCAGTTAAAGGTGTGTGTGTGTTATTTTGGATTCGGGTATCTGCTTGTTTTGCACCTTCTAAGGCAAGCTCAGGGGTAACAGTAATATAGGCATTAATAGGTGTAGCGTGGGTATCATCTTGTTTTATATTATCTAAATAAGCCTCTGTTAATTCTACAGATGAAATTACTTTTGATGATAACATAGTGGATAGTTCATGAATTTTTTTTGTAATAAGAGACATATGGAGTTCCTTGTTTTTTGTATTGATAAATGTGTTATAGTATATAGTAATTATAATAATAAGTCAATATGAATAAGCCTAAAATTGTAAACGATAAACAGAAAAATTCATACGACTTTCTTTGAATTTGTCCTGACGAAAAGGTGGAAGAATAGGGTATTGTTTGACATATACCGTATCATAGATCACCACCCCAAAAGGGATCATCACAAGTGCCGAAATAATAAAATTCCACTCTCCTAAAGAATAACCAAAATTATCTCGTCCAAGATCAGAGTTGTAATTATCTAAAGAAATATTCATAATATTAATAAAATTAATAATATTTTGTAGGATAAATAGAGTAATGGGAATAGATAAAAAGAAGACAATATCGGCACGACGAAAGGGGTGTTCTTGTGGGTAAAGAGTAGAATAATTATCTACTATATATCGCTTCGGTAATTCATATTGAGGAATAGAAATATATGATAAGTTGGTCACAGCGGCTGAAGTAACAGTTTGACTATATCCTGTATTGCCTATTAGTAAGAGGAAATATATTAAAAATGTAATATAACGCATATCTTATTATAAATTATTTTTCAAGAAAAATCAAAAATATTGTTATTTACGATTATCTATTATAGTATTGACATAAGTATAATTTTGTTATATAATATATAACAAGCTCGAATGGCGGAACTGGTAGACGCAGTAGACTCAAAATCTACCGCCTTTGGTGTGTGGGTTCAAGTCCCACTTCGAGTAATGAGT
>CAMRBT010000162.1 GCA_947040475.1 uncultured Brevinema sp. | reverse complement strand
CCTATAGAACAAGTACAATCTATCATTGATTCAGCTAAAATCACCTTAGAAAAAAATGTTACCGAATTCGTGATGAATGGACAAACTTTTGTTCAAATACCTCGTCACCCTTCACAACTATATCATATGTTTTTAGAAGGTTTTTTAACCCTTGCGATTCAATTATTTTTATATTACAAAGTCCCTGCTGCCAAATACAGAGGTTTTCTTACAGGAACATTTTTAATTTCCTATAGTTGTTCTCGTATCTTCACAGAATTTTTCAGAGAGCCTGATTCTCATATAGGATTTTTATTTGGAGATTGGCTAACTATGGGTATGTTATACTCTGTTCCAATGTTTCTTATTGGTATAGGACTATTGAGTTACAGTTTAGTTAAAAAACAAAATAATATTATCAGAGTAAAATAATGTCGTCTAAAATCACTATTTTAGATTCAGCCACAGCAATGAAAATAGCAGCGGGAGAGGTCATTGAAAAGCCTGCTTCCGCTGTTCGCGAATTATTGGACAACGCTTTAGATGCTGAAGCAACATGGATATCAATAGAAGTGGAGCAAGGTGGAAAAGAATTCCTTTCTGTGCAAGATAATGGGCTTGGAATGTCTGAAGAAGATCTAAAAAAATCATACCTCAATCATGCCACAAGTAAAATACAGAACTTCGATGATCTTATACAATTAAAAACCTTTGGATTTCGTGGTGAGGCTTTGGCTAGTTTAGCGGAAATTGCTCAATTAACAATAGCATCTCGAGAACAGGGGCAAGATTTTGGAGCTGAATTGGCTATTACTTTTGGTGAAAAAGGTTCTTTCTCTCCTAAAGGGATGAATCAAGGAACAAAAATTACCATTACCAAATTTTTTCAAAATGTTCCAGCTCGTCTAAAATTTTTGAGTACAGATACTTCTGAATATAGGGCTATCATTCAAGAGATGATAAAAAAAGCTCTTGCAAAACCTCAGGTAGCTTTTGAATTATCTCATAATGGGGATAAAAAATATCAGCTCAATGCGAGTAATGAATTATACGATAGAATAGTCGATTTATTTCCAGAATTAAAAAATATCTTACAAGCTTTTATTTATGAAGAAAATGGAATCAGGGTTTATGGATTTTTATCAAATCCTTCTTGGTACAAAGCAACAAGGACTTATCAATATTTGTTTGTTAATGGACGTGTGATTGAATGGACTCCTTTTCGACAACAAATAACTATTGCTTATAACAATCTTCTCCCACCATCAAAGTTTCCAGCTGTTTTTTGTTATATTGAGATTGACACAGAACAAATTGACTTTAACGTTCATCCTCAAAAAAAAGAGATACGCTTTGATAATGAAAAAATCGTAGCAGATGTCGTGAGGCGAGCAATACGTAGAGGTGTAGAACAATCGAATTATGTTTTAGATACCTCTCATCAAGATGTGAGTATACAAGACAGAGCTATATCTAACCCGCAAAGTTTTGCTAAAACAAATACAATTTCTAGCTATTCTAATACTAATTTTACTCCTTCTAGTACAAAATATCCTTCTCCAAAAAATAACTATTATTCTAGAGAGCCTATTAGTTCTTCTCCTAAAATCGACCAATTACAAGAATTATTTGAAAAAAAAGAAAGTAACTCTTATGAGATTATCATGGCATCTCGTTATGTGGGTACTATTTTTAACACCTTTCTTATTTTTGAATATCAACATTCTTTGTATTTGATAGATTTTCACGCCATGCATGAAAGAATACGCTACGAAAAAATATTAGATAAATATAATGAAGTGATACCAAGCCAAAATATTATTCCTATTATTTTTGAAGTTGCCAAACACGAAGCCGTAATTTTTGAAAAAATCGAATCAACTTTAATCCAATTAGGATTTCAAATTTCGCAGATTAGCGAATCTAGTTTTTCTGTAGAAGGCATTCCTAGTGTCTTAAATGTAGGAAATACAGAAACGGTATTGAGAGAGTTATTTGTAGAAGATTTATCTATTCAAGATTCTCATATGTGGGATTCTCTCTGCAAAATGATAGCATGTAAAGGATCAGCTCGTTCTGGAGATACGCTCTCTTTTGACGAGATTCAAGCACTTCTCAAAGAATGGAAAGAGTGTAAAAATCCTCAATCTTGTCCTCATGGACGACCTATTGTTGTGCCTATGAGTAGAGGGTTTTTTGATAAAGAATTTAAACGAACAGGATTCTAAGAGGTAATTATGAAAAAAACTAGTATTTTATTATTGTTGTTGATAACATTTTGTTCTCCTAAAAAAATAGATCAGGCTTCTGTAACAATGACTACTATTGAATTAGATAGACCAAGAATGGAACAAATTATTAGATTGATGCCAACGATTTTGAGAAAATCAGAAGAGTTCAAAAAACAATCAACTAACTTAAAAGTGAGTGATGAAGAATACAACAATCAATTTTATCAATACTTATTCAAAGAACAAGCATTTGCAGATAGATTGAATGTAGCTGGATTCAAAAGTGCCTCAGAATATGAAAATTTTTACACAACAATGATAGAGATGTATATTTTATTATTAGAACAACCTGAAGTCCTAGACACCGCTGTTTTGAGTATATCTGCACACAATAAAGAAGTTACCTCTTTATTACTCAAACAAGCTCAAGAGCCAAATAATCAACGTTTAGCTGAAACATTAAATAGACTACAATATGAATTAATTGTTTATAAAAATCTTGTGCTTGTGAATACTTTTATGGGACAATTAACTTCATTAAACAAACAAGATGGAAAATAAATATTTCCAAAGTTTGAGAGAATATATTTTAGCAATAATTTGTGCTGTTTTGTTCTCTATGGTGATGCCCATTGACCTTGTTAAAGCAATACAAAATATCTTGGTATCAATACTTTCTCTTATTCTAATAACAATACCAATGTTATTATTGGCTAATTTAGGAACAATGGTCTTGATTTTAATTTTAGGATTAATATACATAGAAAGTGTTTCTTTTTTTCTTGTATTAAATGGCTTTGCTTTTGGAATTATTTTATCGCTATATAAGTCAACACTAGCATTGTTTTTTAGCTTATTATTTCCCCATTTTATCTTTGAAACAATCTTGATAATTATTTATTGTTCTCAGGTAAAAATACTTTCTAATGCTTATACAAAAAAAGATACAAAACAAATTAAATTTTCTTGGCAAATAATACTGTGTGTTTGTCTTCCCTTGTGGCTTCTTTCTGGAGTTTTAGAAGGAATGTCTGTTCGCTAATAACAAATTTGTAAAGAGGAAATTATGTCTTTAAGAGCAACTCGTGCTGAGATTAACAGTGCAGCCTTTATTTCTAATTTGAATATTTTTCGTCAAAAGATAGGTGCTAAAAAATTATGTCTCGCCGTAAAGGCAAATGCTTATGGGCATGGCTTAGTACCCATAGCACAATTAGCTCAAGATAATAATATTGATATGTTGGCTGTGGCAGGTGTAGACGAAGGGATTACTCTTAGACGTGCTGGAATTACAACACCTATTTTAGTTTTATCTCCTTTTGTTAGAGAAGAAGTAAGTTTGATTTTTCAGTACAAACTCACTCCTATGTTGACTCATTTGGATTATTTAGAGGATATAGAAAAATTTTCTTTACAATATAATCATCGCTTACCCATTCATATAAAAAT
>CAMRBT010000161.1 GCA_947040475.1 uncultured Brevinema sp. | reverse complement strand
TGCAACAGGTACAATAGGACTGAGCGGTGGCACAGAAACTTCTAAATTATGGTTTACCGATTAAACTCCCTAATAATAAACAAAAACTAACTACTTCTATGTAATAAACAATCAACATTTGATATCCCCCTGATTTTAGGGGGATTGTTTTATTTAGAAATATTCTATACCGTATACTAATGACGGACTTCTACTGACTAAATATATTTTTTCTCAATATTCAAATATATTAAAAAACATTCAACGGATAAATGTACTCATATATATTAATAACAGCTAATTTGCCTACTATTTGCAAAATATATTCTTATAGATATGAGTTAAAAGTCTTTAGGAGTCCAGCATATTTTCAATATGTGTGGGCTTTTTTTGTTTTTAAACACCTTTATAAAAACTCCCCCTATAAAAATATACCTATAAAAAATTAGGACTCCTCAAGACTTATTCTTGATAGGACAAAATATATTTATAGGAGGATGAATATGAAAAATTCATCTAAATTACTAGCACTAGGACTAGTATTATTTTTAGGGGCATGTTCCCTATCTGCTGAAGACGAAGGGTTTTTAGGCAAAGTTAAAGGCAAAACTGCTTATAGTAATGCAACCACTCAAGATGATACCAGCAAAATTGGTGTCTTTAGTGCAGATGGTAAAGAATTTGATCCAGCAATTGGAGAAACTGTAAAATTTGACGGAACTACTGATGCTAATACTGCTAAATATGCAGTTACTGTATCTGGTACAGAATTAGTTTATACTATCACAACTGCTGATGGCAAAACAGGATCTGTAAAAGCTGGCTCAAGAGAACTTAAAGCATGGTTAAAATAAATAGCACTAAGCTAATTATTAATACTCTAACATTACACTAAAAAGCATACTCCGCTTAATTTCTTGCACTTTAATAAAAACCCTACACCCTAGTGTAGGGTTTTTATATTTATGGAGCTTTTACTATATATATCATAACACTTCAAAAATTTGTAATTATAAGTATATTATGTTACAATATTTAAAAGAAAATTAATTAAGGATATCTATATGGGAAACGATACAAAAATCTTTGGCGATAAAGAAAAAATCACTAGAGATACACATTTACAAATAAACCAAGTACTATGGGGCAAAACAGACTCCCAAGAAGGGCATAATCACTATAAAGTAATATTCAACATCATTGGAGAAAAAGATAATAGAACTGTTAGTATTATAGGTATCACCAGAAATCCTCAAGAGAATCTTTTAAAGATTGGTCCAAAAGATTTTTGTGGTCCTACCAAAATTGACGGTTGGCTTGATGTAAAATACTTAAATAACTTTTCTTATCAGGACTTTGTTGCAATGCCAGAACTATATCTCGAACAAAAAGTGATCGCAGATAAAGACTTAATCACTAATATTAAAAATATGCTTAACACATTATACAAACTTAAATATGAACTATTAAAAACTCAAGAAAAATTAAGACAAACTAAACAAGTACTTGAGGCAGAACGAGATGAATCTGAAACAAATATGTGGATTGGGGCTGGGCTTGCTAGTCTTGCTACCTTTGGAGCTTTCTTTTTGGGAAAACATCTAGAAGATGAAAACCACAAAAAAAACGGCTAACACTAGTTTTTAATAATTGCTTATATAAATTAAAACACCACTTCCTATTTTTGGAGGTGGTGTTTTTTATGGATTCTATTAATTCCTTTATAATAATCACTCTAATAATTATTTTTATTTTTTTGACGAATAGCCTACGAACTAGTATTTTATTAATAGTGTTTTAATAATTTTATTAAAAAGCTCTTAAAATATTAGATATAGTAGCTAATATTTGTAATCAATAAAATAAAAAAATCTCAAAAAAATGAGAAAATTAAATTATAGGAGTATAGATTATGAGAAAATCTATCAATATTTTAGCTTTAGGACTATTATTTGTCTTTGGAGCTTGTTCTACTAAAGATGACACAACCCCAGTAACTGTAGATTCCGCAAAACTATTCCAAAATGCTGTTAAAGGTATGGAAATCACCCCAGGGCTTAGTGACCCATTATCTTCAGCTTTTTTTGATACTACTGATGGTAAAACTTTTACTATTAAAGCTGTTGCTGGTGGAGCAACTGCTATCGTTGCTACATTTACAGCGGCTACAGATGCTAAAAATGCTACCTATACAGCTACAGATAAAACAGTATATACTATCATTTTAGGCGATAATAAAGCTGTTTCTTATCAAGCAAAAGATGGAGTAAAAGTAAGTGGTGTCCTACGAACAGAAGGATCTACACCTGTAAATCCAGAGTTTACACAACTTTTCCTAAACGAAGTTATAGATATGGAAGTCACCCTTAATGAAGCTAGTCCATTCGCTCCTGCTTTTTTTGCTGTCACTGACGGTAAGACTTTTACTATTAAAGCTGTTGGTAATGACAGTCCTGCTATTGTTGCTACATTTGTAGCAGTTACAACAGCTAAAAGTGCTACCTATACAACATCAGATGGTAAAGACATATATACTATCATCTTAGGTGATAATAAAGCTGTTTCTTATCAATTAGCAGGTGGAACAAAAGTAAGTGGTTTCTTAAGAGAAGAAAATTCTACTCCTGTAATTCCAGATGTTGCACAACTATTTCTAGATCAAGTCAAAAATAAGGAAATGACACCTGTCGGTGGTGGTGGAGAATCAATTTATGCATTTTTTGATAACACCGTTGGTACAACATTTACTACTTTAGCAGATGGAACTAACCCTAGAACTACTATGACATTTACAACTGCTACAGATGCTGATAATGCTACTTATACATCTACAGATGGTACAGTATACACTATTATTTTAGGCGCTGATAATGCGATCTCTTATCAAGCTACTGATGGAGCTAAAATAGACGGTATCTTAAGAGCTCGTGCATAATAGAATCTATTTAGCTATAGACTCTATCAAAAAGTAATTAAAAAAAAGAAAGCTAGTGTTAATACTAGCTTTCTTTTTTTGTTTTTAAAATGATTAAATCACTATATTTTATACAATTACGGTGTAAAAGAATAACTTATACCCGCTTGTAAGCTCAATACATGGGGATCAGGATCAAAAGCTGAAAAACTATTTTTGAATTTTTTATCATAACGAGCTTGCACCCATGAAGAAAAAGCTCCAAAATTCAAGCCTACTCTATTTTCTAAACGAATAATATTCTCCCAAGCTCCAGGATTACTATTATCTAACATATAAGCCACTCTGAGTTTATAAGACCATTGTGGATTAAAGATATAATCATAGCTTGAGCTTAGTGTAAATACTCTAAATTCAGAATGATCTATTCCTTTTCTACTAGCGTAAGCCGGTACCATAAAATAATTTAGAGTACTTTGAGCTGATATAGAGTTCTTTCCTATAGTTTTACGAATGTCTATACTATTAGTCATTTCTCCATAACTATCTACTCCTATCGTTAAATATCCACCTAAATTAACGCCGACAGAGAATTTTGGTGTTCCAAAAATAGGATGTAGTTGATATCCATTAGCCTTATAATCACCACCTGGAGCATTATCAAAAGGATCATAAGCATTTACTGCTGTGGCAAAAGCTAAAGTTAGATACATAGTAAGCCATGGATTCGTTTCAAAATTTTGAACATAAGTAATACCATGCCAAAATTCATTCCCTTCCCCTAGTCTATCTTTTTCAGATA
>CAMRBT010000160.1 GCA_947040475.1 uncultured Brevinema sp. | reverse complement strand
CTGTGGAAATAATGATGTGAACACTAAATATAAGATTAATCCTGGTATATTGTAGGATACCATTTTGAGATAGGCTTTTCGTGATTTTTTTTCAAATTCTACTCTAAGTTTTTGTTTTAATTCATCCATCGTAAAACCTCTCTTCAAACTTCGTTTTTTTCTAAGTAATTATTTGTTTATATAATATTGTTTTAATTTTTTAACAGCCCCTCTATTGTTCCATAAAACTATTCTGTATATATTACCCATATCTCTAGCCATATTAAGTAGCTCTACAGCCTCACTTTCTGTCAAATTAGAATCAGCTTTTTTTATTCGTATATTTTTTAATATTTCACAGACTTCTTTAATCAATTTTCTTCGAGATCTACTTTGTATCTGAAATAGTAATAAATCATTATTTAATAAATCATACATCAATCTAATATTATTATTAAGATCTTCAGTATAATCATAGCTAGTGTTTTCATCAAAATTTTGATGAAATTTTTGTATATATTCACTCTCATGTTTATTTATTATTTTTGTAGAATTTTTATACCACTGCGTTATAAGTTGTCTATCTTGCATTTCTTTTTGATATATATACCCTAAGATAGCTAAAATAATTGGTATAGATAAACTACCAATTATAGTTACCCATAAAGCTGGATCTCCCCAACTAGTGACAGTGTTTTTTTCTGTAATTGTTTGGATAATTTGGTGTTGTAAATAAATGTTAGTCCCATTTGTAATAGTATCTAGTGTATTGGTTATAATATTAGTCATATTGATTATCTCTTTATTTTTAGTAGTAGTAGTTTATTGATTACTGATTCAAATCTGCTATTTGTTGCTTATATTCTTTTTGAAGACTCAGAACCTCGGTAAAATAAGGGATACACACCATTGTTGTATATAGTACATACAAACAAAGAGCAATCAAAATCCCCCATCCCCCTCCTGCTGGTTTGAAAAGTAGTATAAAAGCAAGAAGTCCTAGTACGCTAGGTATATTTAAGAGTCCAAACTTAACAGTAGCGTCCTTAATTTGTTTGTGATATTGATCGTATAATTTTTTTTTAAACAACTCCATTTCAACCTTCTTTATAGTGTTTGTCTATTTTTAGTAATGTTTTATTTACTGCTAAGTTAAATATTTTTATATCATCAGTATTTTGAGACTAATACTTACTATTCTTGAGATGCCCTTATGTAGGGCTCACCACAAGAACAATAAAACGAAAGTATCAATACTTCCATATAAGAGTATTCTAATTCATTTTTGACTTTGTCAGTATAGTATTATAAAACTCTTTAGCGATTTAATCAATGAATAATGATAAAACAATTGATTTTTTTATAGATTGATACTACAATGTAATTCATGCCTAAGTGGTGAAATTGGTAAACACGCAGGACTCAGAATCCTGTGCCTCTAAAGCTTGCAGGTTCAAGTCCTGTCTTAGGCAATAAAAAGATACAGAAAAAAAAATTATAAAGAGCTACAACAAGCGTAGAGCGTTTATAAATAATGTTATTATTGGAGGATTCTATGAGAATACCTATACAAAACACAAGCTTATTAGTAGTGGATATTCAAGAAAAATTTGCACCCCATATTTATGAGTACGAAAAGCTATTAGCAAATTGTTGTGCTCTTATTAAAGGATGTGAGTTATTAAATTTGCCTATTGCTATTACAGAACAAAACTCTGCTAAATTAGGAATGACAGTACCACCTATTAAAGAATTACTCTCTGATCATCCTTATTTTGAAAAAATAGAGTTTAGTTGTTTTGATAATATTCCTTATAAAGAATGGTTAAAAACAAAGTCTATTAAAAATGTTATTATCTGTGGAATAGAATCTCATATTTGTGTGCTACAAACGGCAATAGACCTTAAGGAAGCTGGCTACACTCCTATTGTAATTTGGGATGCTGTTTCTTCTCGCAAATTAGAAAATAAGACACTTGCGTTAGAGCGATTAAAACAAGAGGGTGTGCTTATCAGCTCAACTGAAAGTATTCTCTTTGAATTAATAAAAACTTTTGCCCATCCACAAGCTAAAGAAATTTCTAAATTAATAAAATAAAACTCATCTTTAAAACAAAAACCCCACCTCGATATGAAGTGGGGTTTTATTATATTGAATTATTTCATTTTGTTCTTGACTCATAGTCTTTAGGATTTAATATTTTACCAAAATCATATCCCATAGCAATATATCCTCCAAAACCAATGACAAGTTTTTGATCTGGAGAGCTTATTAAATTCATTTTTGTTCTTATTCCCCAGTAAAAACCATTAGCCAAGGTATTTTGATACCCTAATAAATTAACAGATACAAAATTCCCCTTATCTACTAAGCCACTTTGATATCCGACTCCTATAAGATCAATATAAAAGCGTGCCCCATCGGCTAGAAGTGAGCCCACACTGTATTGGAAACTAGAAGCAAATCCTATAGATATTGATTCACTAAAACCCCCATTACTTGTGTTGCCTGTTCTGTCTACTCCTACCCATTTTAGATCAAAATTCAAAACATGAAGCACATTATCATTGATAGATCCTCGAATCTCAGGAGCATACAACAAACCTATTCCTGTAGGCAATCCTAGTGCTACATAAACTTTTAATGAGTGATTTAGATAGGGAAAATTTTTCCTTTCTTGTCCTATTAATGGACTTGTTACTAGTAGTAATAATATTAATACTTTTTTCATAGTATTATCTCCTCATATTTAATATAACATTATTACTAATAATAGTTAATATATGGCATTCTATCAAGTAATATTTTTTTAGTCCCCCCACAAGCTAAAGAAATTTCTAAATTAATAAAATGAAACTCATCTTTAAAACAAAAAAAACACCACCCCGATAATGAGGTGGTGTTTTTGATTGATTGGTAAATTTTGTGATTAAATACTATTGTTTTTCAAGAAATTTAAATCCACCAGTTCCGGGAGTGACCTCAGCTTGAGTAGCTCTAAATTCACTATGTTCAGTTATAATACCACCTCCTGTACCTGATGTAATAGCTGTATATTGTACAGCTTTGTCGGAATAAGTAATTTTATAAACAACCCAACCTTCTTTTACATCTAGGTATTCAAATTTAACAGGTGTAGTTGTAGTTCCTTGTCCCAAAACTGTTGTTGATATAGAAAAATTTAATTCATCACCAATATTAATAGTCTGATCACTAGGTGTCGTAAGAAATAATCCTTCAGACGTATAACTTCTAGCTATAGTTCCTGAAGTAGAACCATCTGTTAAGTAAGATCCTTTGATTGCTGCTAAGGCAGCAGCCTTGTATACTTCGTCCATGTCTATCTGTGGTTCATTAGAACACCCTACTGCCGCAACAATTAATCCTAGAATAAGAATTTTTTTCATTTATATACTCCTTGTAATGTATATTCTTTATACACTACATTATAATATTTTGATATTAATTTATTATAACGCAGATAGATCTTATCTCTTAAGCTATAGCGTCCCATATTTTAGAGGCTAATATCTTCTAGTTTTTTCTGAAAAATCTAACTAAAAATCAAATAGATAAAAATGAGAATTCCCAATTTGATTGGAATTATTAGAAAGTCCTACTATCTTAATAGTTTGATAATAAAGGACTCTGCTAAAAAAGCCTATAGGGTCCGTATTGCATTAATCTTAACAAACAATAGTTTTAAATATTTCTATCTAATAC
>CAMRBT010000159.1 GCA_947040475.1 uncultured Brevinema sp. | reverse complement strand
GATATGGATTTGTAAAAATATCTGGAAACAAATGTGAAGTCTTAGGCTATGGTTTGGTATCTACCGATAAAAAAAAATCATTCTGTGAGAGACTCTTTGAATTAGGGGTAGATTTTGAACAATTGTTTGATACTTATAAACCAAATCATGTTTTTATAGAAAAATTATTTATGGGGCGTAATACTTCTACCGTATTACAAGTTGCTGAAGTTAGAGGTGTTCTTCGTTATCTTGCCAAAAAAAAAGATATAGCTCTTTCTGAATTAGCACCAACAACGATTAAAAAAACAGTGTCGGGATACGGGGCTGCCGATAAACAACAAATGATTAGAGCCATTACTCTTCTTCTAAAATTACCAGAACCACCTCATCCTGATGATGTAGCCGATGCACTCTCTATTGCATTTTGTGGCTATATAAAATTATCATAATCGAATCTTTTTAAAGAAAATTTGACTTTTATATTATTAGAAAATAATTTAAATTATAGGAGATATCCATGGTTAAAAAATATATTAAGATTATCATACCTGTACTAGTGGTCCTTGTGTCTATCATTTCTGGAATTTCTGTAATGCAAGCTCAAAAAGAAACTTTAAAAATTTCTACGAGTAATGAAGTTATAGAAAATCTACCAGAATTATCAAGTGTATTAAATTTACAAACTGTTCTCAGATCTATCGCTACTAATATCACCCCCGGTGTTGTAAGTATAGAAATAGACGAAACAAAAAATGTGCCTGCAGCTATTTCTTCAGATCCTTTTTTCCAATATTTCTTTGGAAATAGACAAGAATTACGCCGTCAATACAACTCTGTAGGTTCAGGATTTATTATTACCCCTGATGGATATTTATTCTCTAATTGGCATGTCGTAAAAGATGCCCCAAATATAAAAGTAACCTTAGCTGATAATAGAACTTTTGAGGCGAAATTAGTGGGAGCAGACACAGAATTAGATATTGCTCTCCTAAAAATCGACGGTGAAGATCTTCCTGTTGTCCCTATTGGAAATTCTGACGAAACACAAGTCGGTGATTTGGTAGTAGCTATTGGAAATCCTTTTGGATTATCAAGTACTTTTACCTTTGGCGCTGTTAGTGGTTTGGGTAGAGATGGAGTTTTACCAGGATTGCAACGCTTTATTCAATCTGATGTAGCCGTAAACCCTGGAAACTCTGGAGGACCTCTCCTTAATATCAAAGGTCAAGCTGTTGGTATTAATACAGCCATTCGTTCTCAAGGTGGTGGATATGAAGGGATTAGTTTTGCTATCCCTATCAATGTTGCTCAAAATATCGCAGAACAATTATTTTCTTCAGGGACGATAGAAAGAGGTTTTTTGGGAATAGTCCCCCAAGAATTAGATGATATTTCCCGTAAATCTCTTGGCTTAGAAAATAACGAAGGAATCTTAGTCTCTTCCTTAGAAAGTCGTGGACCTGCTGCTAATTCAGGTATCAAACAAGGTGATATTATCACTAAAGTAGATAGCGAAATAATCTCCACCCCTGCTCATTTAACAGAAATCATCGCTAGTAAAGCACCAACATCAAGCGTAGAAATAGAAGTGCTTCGTAGTGGTCAACGTACTAATATCATCACCACTCTTGGTTTAAGACCATCAGCTTTAGTGCGAGGTAAGGTTGAAGGTAGTACTGAAGATCCCGGCAATCCATCTTCTAGCGTAAACTTTAAGGATGTTATTTTCGCTACTCCATCTTCAGATGATTTGAAAAAAAATGGAGCAACAGAAGGTGTCGTCGTTTCTAAAATAACCAAAAACAGCCCTCTTGCTTTTATTTTATCTCAAGGAGATATTGTAGCTGCTATTAATAATTACCCAACTCCAACGATAGAAGCATTCAAAGAAGTCAGTGAAAGCCAAGTAAATTCTCGTCAATTCGCTTTTGCCATTTATAAAAATGGCTATTTAGTGTATCGTAGTATAGAATTTTAATTGACATTGAATCAATGATATTTTTATAAAAAATTATAAAAGCAGTAAACATATTGTGTGTTTACTGCTTTTTTTTATAAATGATTGCAAGATTTTATAAAAAAAGTTATAATGTTGCATATTAGGGGGTTGCCATTATGTTATATAGAAGTATTATTCTATTCACAATTTTGAGTCCGACTTTATCCTGGAGTTTATCTCCGGAAGAAAATGCCATTGCGTTTGGCATGTTAACACTTATTCCACCAGTGTTATCAATTGTTCTAGCTTTTGTTACAAAGAACGTTTATTTTTCTTTAGTATGTGGTATTTGGTCTGGAGCTTTGTTACTATCTACAGCTGGAGGATTTTCTTTTGCCGATTTATATGGTAGCTTCGAAAAGGTAGTTACTATTATTATTGGTGTTTTAAGCGACAGCTGGAGTGCTACTATCATAGCACAGCTTGTCACCATTGGCGGAATGATCGCTATTATGGGTAAGAATGGCGGTGCTTTTGCTATTGCCGAAGCTATTTCTAAAAAAGCAAAAACACCTCGTTCTGCACAAATATTCACTTGTTTTACTGCTTTATTTGTTTTCTTTGATGACTATGCAAACTGTTTAATCACAGGACCTGTCATGAAAAACATCACAGACAAACTAAAAGTATCTCGTGAAAAATTAGCATTTTTAGTAGATGCTACTGCTGCTCCTATTGCTGGTATTGCTTTAGTTTCTACATGGATAGGTTATGAGTTAGGTGTCTTGAGAGATGCTTATATCATTGCTGGAGTAGTAGATCCTAACGCTTATCAAATTTTTATAGAAACTCTTCCTTATCGTTTTTATAATTTCTTTATGTTAGGCTTTTTATTAATTATCGCTTTTCTTAATAAAGACTTTGGTCCTATGCTTCGTGCTGAACAAAGAGCTAGACAAAAAGGAATCATGGTTGAGTCTTCACCTACAGAACCAATAGACGAATTTTTAAATCCAAATCCTAATATAGAACACAAAATGTCCAATGCCTTAATCCCTTTAGCGGTATTAATTTTAGGAACATTCTTTGGTGTTTGGTATGATGGATATAGAGGACTAGTCGCAAGTAATACAGATTTTGCAACTATTCAAGGATATAACTATATTTTGGCTATTTTAGGAGCTTGTGATGTTATTGCTGTTATCCTAAAAGCGTCTCTTTTAGCAAGTATCACCGCTATGGCTGTATCTGCTATCAACAAATCTATGACTTTCTTTGAATCTATTAGTGTGTGGATTATTGGTGCTCAGAATCTTATGAGTACTATTATTATTTTGATACTTGCTTGGTCTATTGCCAACATCATCAAAGAAATAGGTACTAGTGCTTATCTTATTAACGTGTTACAAGATAATATTCCAGCAGTTATCATCCCAACAATCACTTTTATCTTAGCAAGTATTATGGCGTTTTCAACAGGTACTTCTTATGGTACTATGGGAATTTTAATGCCTTTAGCTGTGCCTCTAGCTGCTACTCTTTCCGGAGATGTAAATAGTGCTATCACTACTATTACCGCAGGTACCGTGCTAACTGGTGCTATTGTCGGAGATCATTGTTCTCCTATTTCTGATACTACTGTTTTATCAGCTGGTGGAGCAGGTTGTCCTCTCCTCGATCACGTCAACACTCAATTACCTTATACTGTTTTTGTGACATTCGTATCTATTATTTGTGGTTATTTATTAATTGCCATGGGTGTTCATATTATATTTAGTTATCTCTTAGGATTTGCTAC
>CAMRBT010000158.1 GCA_947040475.1 uncultured Brevinema sp. | reverse complement strand
CTGGCGTTTCTTGGGAGAAGAACCCTCCCAGACTCTATAATACCTGAATGTACCATGATGCGTTCTTTTTTGGATAGGATTGGTGTATATTTTATGGGATAGATTTTATGTTCACTTTTTAGTTGTTGTACTAAGGAAATCCCAGACCCTTTATTTTCTATGATAAGTTTATTGGGATTGTATTGATTGTGAAGAGAGATTATCTTCTTTTTTAAGTCTGGAAAAATAAGCTTATCTCTAAATATATCTATAATATAAAAACATTCATTATTAAGAACAGCGGTAATACAAGCAGAATAATCAGCAAAATTACTATCACTCATCGCCGTATCCCAGCTTTGTAAAATTATGCCATCACTAGGGAGTTCGTCATAGTATTCAAACCACTTCCATTTTAGTAAGCCACCTTCTTCAGGAATAGGATTTTGCTGATATTGAGATTCAAAATTATAAGAACCCATGTTCTTTTTTATTGTTTCTAAAATCAATCCTGATTCTAATTTAGGATTTAAAACATCTCCAATATTACGTTTGATTATCTCTTTATTAGCCAATTCAAATTCTTCATTTTTTGTAGCTATTGCTGGTAAATTGAGGATTTCCCAATCTTCATTATCTTGTACAAATCCACAAAGATCATCAATATGTACCCTCTGCATCACGATGATAATTACGTCTGTATTTTTATTGTCCAATCGACTATATAAAGTATTATTATACCATTGATTAACTGATTTACGTTTAGTTTCTGATAAAGCATCTTGAGGTTTAATAGGATCGTCGATAATGATGATATTTCCTCCACGTCCCGTTAATGTGCCTCCAACAGACGTCGCTAATCGATAACCGTTTCTCGTTGTCTCGTATTCTGTTTCTGTTCTTTTATTGGGATTGATTCTTGTTAATGGAAATAATTCTTTATACCACACACTATCCATAATAGACCTGCAATCTCTAGCGTGTTTACTGGTTAGATCTTCAGAATAACTTACGGAAATAATTCTCTTTTTTGGATCTTTTCCTAATATCCAAGCAGGAAAAGCTACACTTGTACAAATAGACTTCAAACTTCTCGGAGGGAGATTTATGATTAATCGCTTGATTTTACCTTCGTAACACTTTGTTAAACGATCTGCGATCAATTCTATATGTTGGCTAGGAACGAAGGTCTGTGAGCCGTCTACTGTAAGAAAACTCTTCTCTATAAATGCTACTAGATTGTTTCTTAGTAATGCTCTTAATAGTCGTTGTTGTTCCTCTATATTTTTACTCATTGTTTGTATACCTTTTTAAAATCGCCATATCCTCAGATTGAAGCTCTGGAGCTGTAACTTCTACCTCATCGCCAACGATATTGGTAATCAATCGTAATAAAGCTTGTGTTGCATATTTATCATTTTTTAAGGTGTTATTGACTAAGTTCATCACAATAGCTTCTTGCTTCGTTATTTTCTTCACCTTGCCTCTGATCTGTATAGACATTTTCTCTTCAAGCTCTTTTTTGAGGATAGTTTTTAAATTCTTACTACCCTTTGGTCTTCCCTTAGGATTTCCCGATTTTCCCTTCTGAAATTGATTGCTCTTAGGTGGTTGCTTATAGCCTATATCTTCTGTATTTGTATGCTTAGGCATCTAATTTCTCCTGAGTGATTCTCTCTAATAATATAGCCTTTTTTTTCGTTAATTTTTCAAATCTATAAACTGTTACATCTCCGTATTTCTCATCAAATTCAATAATCCTAGCCTGTCTCTTCGTTTTTTCAGATGCCAATAATGTGCTTCCACTACCTCCAAAAGCATCTAAAACGATATCTCCAACTTTAGAACAATCCATAATAGCATCAGCGACTAGCCTTGTTGGTTTCACCGTCGGGTGCAAACCCCAACCGTCTTTTCCTTTTCTCATACCAGGATAATTCCAAATATTAGTGCGATTGCGTCCATGTTTTCCAAGCTCAATATTATTGGTATATTCACCCTCGCCATATTTGAATACGAAGACCATTTCGTGTTGAGATCTATATAAAGTTCCCATTCCACCATATCCTTTATTCCAAACGCAGATATTTTTAAGCTCTGAATATAATTTCTCGCCTACGGTTTGAAGTTCTAGCATGTGTCTCCAGTCCATACAAACAAAATGGATACTTCCATCTTTTGAAAATTTTGTGATATTACCCAAGCTTTTCTCAAGAAAATTCATAAATTCTTCTCTGCTCATTTCTCCACTGGCATAAGCAAATTCTCTAAACTCTTTACGAGAATTTACTCCTTTCATGGCGACATTACCTTCTATTTTCACATTATAGGGGGGATCGGTAAAAACCATGTCTGCAATTTCATTGCCTAATAACTTTTTGTAACTGTCTTCTATCAAAGAATCTCCAATATATAATTTGTGATCTCCTAACTGCCAAAGATCTCCTTTCTGACACACTTCAGGAACGTTATTTGGCAGACTGTCTAATTCTTCATCTGTAGCATTATCTAAATCTAAGATTAAATCTATTTCAGGAGTTTCAAATCCAGTTAAAGTAATATCAAAATCGTCTTCAATTATCATCAATTCCTGTAATTCTATTGCTAGAATTTCTTTATCCCAACCAGCTTTTTCAGCCAGTTTATTATCTGCTAAGATATAGGCTCTTTTTTCTGCTTCACTTAAATATTCAATACGAATTACAGGAACCTCAGTCATTCCTAATTCTTTAGCACCCATTACTCGTCCGTGTCCTGCAATGATCATGTTTTTCTGATCAATGAGTACAGGATTGGTAAAGCCAAACACCTTAATGCTCCGAGCAATCTCTTCCACTTGTTTGGGACTATGAGTCCTCGCATTTTTATCATATGGCTTCAAATCTACAATTTTGACTTGTTTTATTTCCATAAATTTCTCCTCCATTTATTGAATTCACCTGATTTTATAAAGAGTAATAATTTAAAAATAATTAAGAATAATTTAAAAATAATTTATTCTTAATTATTTTTAATTAAATTGTTGACATTAGAAGTATAATGTTGTATAATTATTAATAAGTTGTTTTTAATTAAATTACTTATTCAATTACCTACTATTTGTTTTTAATTGCATTATACACTGTTTCTCTAAAAAACACAATCTTTTACATAGAATCCTAATATGGGTTCTTTTTTTTTGTTTAAAATGCTATAACTAAAAAAAACACTCTCTGATTTTGGAGGGTGTTTTTTAGATTTTAGACAGGTTTTTAGGAAGAAAAAATAACATTAAAATATGTGAGAAAGAACGAAAAATGACTAGACTTCCTGCCGTAAGCAAGCTATACTAGTGTACGATAAGCAATCGAAAGGAGAAAAACATGAAACAAATAAAAGTTACTAAGGATGAATTATTTAGTTATTCAAGCGGAATAGAAATGATAATCGAATTAAATGAAAAAGCAAAAGAACAAGGTTTTTCAAAAGAAAATAGAATAAATATGTTTACAGGGCTAAATGATTATTTATCAGATAAAGGAAGAGTTTTTATAGAAATTAGGGATATCTTAGAAATAGTATAGTTGCAAAGAAGGAGTAAAATTATGAAACAACATTCAAATGAAACATTAGAGAGATTAATAAGAAACCAAAGAGGATTATCTAAAATGTATATTAACGATACAGATAAAGAAAGTCAATACATCGCAAAATACTACAGCGATATAGCTGATGAATACGAAGAAGAACTAAAAAGAAGAAAAGCTATTGAAACACAAACCGC
>CAMRBT010000157.1 GCA_947040475.1 uncultured Brevinema sp. | reverse complement strand
CCCATTCTTGAGGATCTGGTTTGATATTAGTGTTATCAACAAGATAAGAAATCTGATAGAGAAGATTAGTGTAGGTTCTATCTACATCTAACAATTCACTTTCTATTTCTAAGGTGAGCATTTTAGCATTTTGATAATCTACTTCGTCTATATATCCTATGTTTCGTTGACTTTTACTGATTTTTTCTAGTTCTTGAGAATTAGCTAAGGATTCGAGTAAGAAGTCCTTAATTTGATCGTATACAACCCATTGCATATATATTTTTTTATAATTAGCTAATAAATAGGAATTTTCTTCCTCTGCCGTCCAACTGGCTATTCTTTTGTCTAATCCCGCTAAAGCGATGGGTGATCTATCTAATAATCCAAAGGCATTTTTTAAGAGAGGTTGCACATATTGGAATGTTAAAATAGGAACAAAAAAGTCTCTCTCTTCTGTAATACCATCGACAACACCTTTAGCGACGAATTGTCTGTAGACAAAGTCAAGATTCATGCGTCCGCCTATGTCTACAAAAGTAGTACTTAAAGAAGAGGCTGCTTCCCAACCTGTTTGGAATACAAAGGGAGAATCTAGATTTCCTGTAAAATCTGTTTCTTGATAAGCGCCACTTCTTACTGTAAATAACCATTCTTTTTGTTTCAAAGCTTTTAAGAGTTTTACAGAAGCTTCTGTATTTTTGAGTTTGTTTAGTTGTATATCTGGTAATTTTTCAATAACCGTATATACATAATCAGAAAAATAGACTGTTTCACTTTCTACTACAGGTAAAGACTCTTCTGCTAACAAAAGAGTCTCATTTTCTTGAGTAAAAGACAAAGAAGGTACAATCATAATAAGAGAAAAAACAATATATTTTAAATTCACTATTCCTCTTGCTTTGTTAAAATTAATAAATTAACACTATAAATATATTTTAGGTATTTATTAGTATAATAATTTTTTGGTGCTTTTGCAAGAGATTTTATCACTAAAACAGTAAAATTATTTTAAAAGATTATTTGCAATATCAACATGACTTCCTACGATTAATACTATTTTTTCTGCCCAATATGCAGAAAACATAGATATAGGGTATGCGGACATGTTGGCTATATCTAGAGCCATAATCCAATATATTATTAATCCCACGACTATCATTGTTTGAACACCACCAAAAACACCACCAAGGAGATTGTCCAATCCACCCATACTAGTTTTTTGAAAAGCTGCCGTACAAAGATTAGAAATTTGTGTGATGATTAAGTATATAATAGAAAATATTATTATTCCTATAAAAAAGATTAATACAATATTATTTGAATAATCGGGGAAAAATGATTTGGTAAGTCCGTAAGAAAAATTCATTGCTACGATTATTCCTACCAAAACACTAAACCAAGAAAAGAAAATTCTTACGAATCCTTTTGTTAAACCAACAATGACACCTAAACCAATAACAGTAATTGCTAAGTATTCTATAATCTGACCCATTCTATCTCCTCAGATATGTATTAATATTATTAATTAAAGTATCCTTACTTATCGGCAATTTATTTAATTAAAATATTTTTTTATTAAAATGTTTTCATAATTGATTTTTTTTGAAAACAGTGTATAATATATATAGGTGTGTATTATATACAATCGATATTATGTTATTAGGATTTATGTATGTTAAAATTAAAAGGTATCCCCATCAATCAAGGAATTGTAGAGGGCACTGTTTTTATAAAAGTTAATCCTGTGAAAACTCTCCTTAAGAAAAAATGCACAACCATAGATCCTACTATAGAAATCAATAATTATCTAGAAGTCATTGCCTCTTTACAGCATGAATTTCAACAACTAAAATACCAAAACATCGCTTTGTCCAATAGTACCAATCAACAAATGGCTGATTTATATATAGCGATTCTTAACGATCCTGTATTTAAAAAAAGAATCCCAGAACACATTCAAGAACAAAAAATACCTGCTACATATATTATCCTACAAAATGTCGAAACAATTAAGCAAGAATTTGCTAAAATAGATAATGAATACTTTCGTTCTCGTTATGATGATTTTGAATCTATAGGCTATAAACTTTTAGAAAGACTCACTGGTACTAGAGGTTATGCAAGTATCTCCAAACCCAAAATAATAGTAGCCGAAAATCTCTCTGCTGCTGATTTATTACAACTTCCTATAGAATTTATAAAAGGTATTATTACTGCAGGTGGCGGAGCTACTTCCCATGCTGCTATTCTTGCTGAGGCCTTAGATATTCCAGCTATTTTTGGAGTAAAAAACATCATAGAACATGCCAATAGAACAGATACTATTATTATGGATGGTTATGGTGGTGATGTTATCATCAATCCTCTTCCAGAAACTTCTGTTTTTTATCAAGATCTTACCAAAAAACACCTTCAATACGAAGAAAATATTATTGCCTCCGCAAAAGATTGTCGTACAACAAAAGATGGGCATCCCATTACTATTTTAGCAAATGTGGGAAACATCCATGACGTTCATCTCATCCACAAGTATAATGCCGATGGTATAGGATTATTACGCACAGAGACCATGGTGCTTTTGAAAGGGCAACTTTTTAGTGAAGACGAACAGACTCTTTATTATGAATCTTTTTTTAAAAAAACTAACAATTTACCTGTTTCTGTCAGAACTTTGGATTTGGGGGGAGATAAAACAATCAAAAATGCCTCTATCACCCCTCTTGATGAAGACAATCCTTTTTTAGGATTCAGATCTACTCGTCAATTTGTTAGAGATCCCCGAGAATTCAAAAAACAAATTCGAGCATTACTAAAATCTTATCCTATTAATCCTAATATAAAAATAATGATCCCTTTTGTGACTACCTTAGATGATTTCCTTATTTTAAAGGCTATTGTTATAGAATCTTACAAAGAATTATATACAACTCCTTTTACCATTCCTGTTGGGATTATGGCAGAAGTACCATCCACTTTAATTTGTCTATCTGATTATTTTCCTCATGTTGATTTTATTAGTATTGGAACGAATGATCTCACTCAATATGTATTAGCGACAGATAGAAACAACAAATATGTTTCCCATTATCATAATTCTGCTCACCCCGCTATCATTAAATTATTATACTACGCTGGAGAACAATGTCTTAAGCATAATATCCCTCTTTCTATCTGTGGAGAAATCGCTAAAGAACCTCACTTTATACGTTTATTATATGGTTTAGGTATCCCTACTTTTAGTATGTCTCCTATTGGTATTCCTATGGTACGTTATATTTTAGCTAATAGCACTCTGGACGAATGTCAGCAACTAGTAAAAGATATACTTCCTATGCAACATACTCAACAAATAGAATCCTATTTACATAATGATCTTATTAATTTTTTAACCAAACAAGATGCTTATTTTGATAATTGTATTATCAACACAAGTAACACAACAACGAGGTCTTAATGATAGCAGGAATTACAGGAATAATTTGTGACAAAACAGCACCTAAAGTAACTATACAAACCAACTCAGGCGTTTGGTATGAAGTGTTAGTCTCCAATACGATTTTATTGGATTTACCAGAAATAGGCAAAGAGGCTACTTTATATACTTCCCTTATCGTAAGAGAACAAGAGATGTATCTAGTAGGATTTTTATCTTTAGCTGAAAAAAATCTCTTTGAAATTCTCATCACCGCAAAAGGGGTCGGTCCTAAACAAGGAATTAAAATCTTAGAAGAATTTTCTGGGGTAGATCTTCGTATGGCTATTGT
>CAMRBT010000156.1 GCA_947040475.1 uncultured Brevinema sp. | reverse complement strand
CCCTGTTACTTTTAGCCCTGGTGTTTCTCTAGAACTTCAAGAATAACCCAGCTTTTACGCTTACTAATAGGACTTGTTTCGCCTATTAGCACTTTATCACCAAGAGCAGAAGTATTTTGGTCATCATGAACCATTAACTTTTTACGTTTCGGAACATACTTTTTGTATAAAGGATGTTTTTCACGTGATGTGATAACGACAGTACGAGACTTGTCCATTTTATCACTTGCAACTACTCCCGTAAAGGTTTTTTGCTTTGTCATTCTGCTCTCCTTTACTTTTACCCTTTGAGTTCCGTTTCACGGATCAAAGTGTTTATACGAGCAATCGTTCTTCTCATCTTTCGAATTTCCATAATATTTTTGGAAGGTTCAAATTTTGATCGGAAACGAGAGTGCATAATACTTTCTTGCATTTCTTTTCTCATTGAAAGAAGTTCTGCTTCTGACAAGGAACGAAGTTCTTTGATTTTAGCCATATTATCCCTCGATTCTCTTGACAAATTTTACCTTAATAGGTAATTTGTGTCCAGCAAGTCTGAAAGCTTCTTTAGCTCTGGTTTCGTCTACGCCTGTAATTTCAAACATAACTTTACCAGGGCGAATAGGTGCTATCCAACCGTCTGGGGATCCTTTACCTTTACCCATACGAACCCCTTCTCCCTTACGGGTATAAGGATGATCTGGGAAGATTCTGATCCAAACTTTAGCTCCTCTTCTGAGGTAACGGTTAATGGCAATACGAGCAGATTCAATTTGTCTGTTGGTAAGCCATGCCGCTTCTAAAGCTATCATTCCATAGTCTCCGAAATTGACCAAATCCCCGTCGTGAACAGGTGAATGATTAATCTTGGCTCTATGTGGTTTTCTGTACTTAACCTTAGATGGCATCAACATAGAGGATTCTCCTCGGTTTATTTTTTGATAACAATTTTATTATCAGTTGTTTGGACTTATTTTGCCAACCATACTTTAATACCAATGATTCCCATTTGTGTCAACGCTTCCGTTAAACGGTAATCAATATCAGCACTTAAAGTATTGAGAGACATACGTCCTTCTTTGAATTCTTCACTACGAGCAATCTCAGCATTGTTGAGACGACCAGAGATACGAATTTTAATTCCTTGTGCACCAGCTTGCATTGCATTACGGATAGCTTGTTTAATAGCTCTTTTGTAAGCAATACGACGCTCTAGTTGAGAAGCAATATCTGCTCCTATAATAGCTGCATCAAGTTCTACTTGTTTCACTTCTTTAACTGAAAGGGAGACTTTTTTCGCTCCGATTAGTTTTGAAAGTTTGTTGGCAATCACATCGATTTCAGAACCTTTACGTCCGATCAAGATACCTGGTTTCCCAGAATGAACAGTAACGTTAACGAGTCCAGGAAAACGTGCAATTTCTATTTTTGATAAAAACGCTCTTTTATATTCTTTATTAAGAAGAGTACGAATTTTGTAATCTTCCAATACGAATAAAGCTACGTTTTTTTCAGTAAACCAAGTTGATTCACAAGATCTACTTACGCCAACACGATATCCTACAGGATTTACTTTTTGTCCCATGAATTACTCCTTATTACCCAAGTACAAAGTTAAGTGAGCAGTACCACGGTACATACGATCGGCTCTACCACGTGCACGAGGCTTGAAGCGAGCGAACGCTGTACCTTCAGTCACAAAAATTGTTGACACACACAAAGGTGTAGTATCTCCATTCGGATTTTTGTGAAGGAAGTTAGCTCTAGCTGCATGCACTACTTTGTAAATCATTTTAGCAGCCTTTTGAGGCATATGATCTAGCATTGCAAGAGCATTCTCTACTTTCATATCTTTGATAAGACGTGCAATACGTCGAAGTTTCATGGAAGAAATTCTTAAGGATTTTGCTTTAGCAACTGCAACAGTGTCTTCAATAGCTTTATTGGCTACATTAACTTTAACAGCTTTATTAGCATCATTCATGAATTACTCCTTTCTTATTTCTTACCAGCTTTTTTTGAACCAGCATGTCCACGGAATACGCGGGTTGGTGAAAATTCACCAAGTTTGTGTCCAACCATGTTTTCGTTTACGTAAACTGGTATAAACATTTTACCATTATGTACTTGAAATGTCAAGCCTATCATTTCAGGAAGAACTGTTGATCGGCGTGACCAAGTTTTAATTGGTTTTGCATTGCCTGAGGCAATTATATCTTGAACCGCAGACACTTTCTTATATAAAGAAGCATCAATATACGGCCCTTTTTTAACTGAACGTGCCATATTTCCTCCGGCCTATCTCTTTCTCTTAGAAACGATATAACGATTAGACGTTTTCGTTTTCTGACGAGTACGATACCCTTTAGAAGGAACACCGGTAGGAGAAGTCGGTTTTTTATAACCTTTCTGTTTACCACGTCCACCACCATGGGGGTGATCATGTGCGTTCATGGCTACACCACGAACTGTTGGACGCCAACCTAGATGACGTTTTGCTCCAGCACTACCGTAAACAATATTCACTCTTTCTGCATTTCCAACTTCACCGATTGTTGCCATACAACGAAGGAGAACCATTCTTATTTCTCCTGATGGGAGACTTAAAAACGCATAGCCGTTTTCTTTACCGTCTAGTTTTGCACTAGTTCCAGCTGAACGAGCCATTTGTCCACCTTTGCCAGGTTTCATTTCGATGTTGTGTAGAACTGTACCAACAGGGATATTCTCAAGAAGCATTGCGTTTCCGACTTTAACTTCTGTTTGAGCTCCTGATATAATACGTTCCCCAACTTTCAAACCGTTAGGTGCTATGATATAAGCTTTTTCTCCATCTTGATAATGAAGAAGTGCGATACGTGAGCTACGATTTGGATCGTATTCTATAGAAAACACTTTTGCTTCTATATCCCATTTTCTACGCTTAAAATCAATTGCACGGTACAATTGTTTACTACCGCCACCACGATGACGAACAGTGATACGCCCTTGACTATTACGTCCATTACCTTTCCCACGAAGGGTCATTGTAATAAGGGATTTCTCAGGTTCTGTTTTCGTGATTTCTGAATAATCAAAAGACACTCTATGGCGAAGTCCTGGGGTTGTTGGTTTGAATCTTTTAATACCCATTGTTAGCCCCTACTTCAAGAAGTCAATCGTACCTGATTTCACACTAACGACAGCTTTTTTGTATCGTTTTGTGTGTCCAGGACGTGACATTTTTTTTGTTCGGAAGTTTTTTTGTCGAGGTTTTACAATTAATGTATTTACCTTTTCTACTTCTACACCATAATAAGATTCTACCGCTTTTTTAATCTCTATTTTGTTTGTATTCATTGCGACTTCAAATACATATTTGTTGAGATTAGAAAGAACAGAGCTCTTTTCTGTTAGGATTGGCCTAACTAGTATTTCGCTTACTACCATTACTGACCTCTCTCTAATTTGATCATACCTGTATATTTTTCGTCAAACATACGAAGAGCTGCTTCTGTCATGATAACTTGTTTAGCATAGAATAAAGGTAGAATATCAATGAAATCTACTCCATAATAAGCTGTTTTTGGCAAGTTAGCACAAGCTTTTAACATATCTCCGTTATAGTTGGCGTCAACAACAACGATACGACCTTCTGTAGACTCAAGATGCGCTTCTAATAAAGCTTTAAAACTTTTGGTTTTACTATCTTTGAGTTCTAAAGATTCTACAATTCTGAGCCCACCTTTACGGTAAAGTTCAGCAATAACAAGATCGGAAGAGCGTCGTGTAGGGA
>CAMRBT010000155.1 GCA_947040475.1 uncultured Brevinema sp. | reverse complement strand
GATAATCTTTATAAATAGGGACACTAATAATAGTTTTAGGAGCTTCTTCCGTATCACCTGTTAGCTCCTCTATTTCTTCTTCATAAGCATACTCTTCACCATCTTCTACTGTGCCATCTATTTCTTCTTCATAAGCATACTCGCCGTCTGCTTCTACAATTTCTTCTTCATAGGCATATTCTTCGCCATCTGCTTCTACAATTTCTTCTTCATAAGCATATTCTTCGCCATCTGCTTCTACAATTTCATCTTCATAGGCATACCCTTCTTCAGCTATAGCCTCTACTCCATATTCATCTTCTTGTGCTATACTAGGAGTAGCGATGAACATCATCAATGCTATTATGGTAAAAAAACTATATCTTTTTAAAAATTTATTATTGCCCATTATTATCTTCCTTTGTTTTTCTGTTTCATTTAAATAAACATTCCGCACATAGAATCTCGGATTTTTACAAAAAAAAATTAATGTTTTACAAAAATAATATTACTTCCCTCTACCCCTATTTTACAGAATATCCAAGAAGAGCCTCCCTGTTCTGATGTTGACATATCAAGCATTATATACTATGATATATGCATGAAAAAAATTATATTTATTACTATGTTTTTATTAATATTCGCCCCTCTGTCTTTTACACAAAACAATACTAACACCATAGAATCAAACAACATAGATCCTACTATCACCAATGCTGCCGATACTAATGCAGGGTTTTTAGAAGATTTTTACACAGGCACAGATAGTCCAAACACTCCAGAAACAGAGATAGAATCTCCAGCCATGACCCTACTAAGAGTTTTATTAATTACAGGGATTCTTGCATTTTTGACATGGATTTTATTAAAATTCTTCTTCAAAAGAAATGCTTTATCTTTGTCTACTGCTGGTCAATCTATAGAAGTCCTCGCTACTGTTCCTGCTGGATTGGGTTCTTATTTTGTAATTGTAAAATTAAGTAATCTTTATTATCTTTGTTCTTTATCTAATGATGGCTTACGACTATTAGACAAAATCTCTGATCAAGAAGCTATTGACTTTATCGAGCTCAACAAAGCTCAAACACTTCCTCAAGATATTAAATTTGTTGATTTATTAGAAAGTCTCCCCGAGGGAAAACCCAAACAAGCCTTAGAATTTTTACGCGAAAAAATTGATAATCTCAAAGGTAAATAAATGAACAATACTAATACCCAAAAACATGTCTTTATAGGCATGAGTGGTGGTGTCGACAGCTCCGCCTCCGTAAAAATACTGCTCGATCAAAAATATAAAGTGACTGGTGTTACTTTTGTAGGACTGGGCAAAGAAGAACAAAAATTTCAAACAGGTAAAAGTGCTTTTATAGGCAAATCATCCTCCCGAAAATGTTGCTCTGCCGAAGAAGTGATCGTAGCAAAACAAGTGTGTTTTCATTTGGGAATAGATCATATTACTTTAGACTTGGCAGAAGTTTTTAAAAAAATGGTAAGAGATCCTTTTTTGAATAGTTATCTCAAAGGTGAAACACCAAATCCTTGTATGTTGTGTAATCGTTTTGTAAAATTAGGTGCTCTCGTAGATTTTGCCCTAAAAAATGGTGCTGATTATGTAGCGATGGGACATTATACAGGTGTGGAATTAGTAGCTGGGGAATATCTTCTCAAAGCAGGAAAAGACAAAAACAAAGATCAATCTTATTTTTTGGCACTCCTTAAACCTGAGATTTTACCTTATCTGATTTTCCCTCTTGCCGACAAAGAAAAAGATGAAGTCCGAGCTATTGTTGATGCTTCCCCTCTCCCTCTCAAAGGAGATAAGGTAGAAAGTCAAGACATTTGTTTTGTGGACGATGATTATAGAGACTATCTAAAATTACAAGGTGTCCCCAAAAATGAAGGGGAGATGACCCTTGACAATAAAATCGTAGGTACGCATGAAGGTGTTCCCTTTTACTCTCTTGGTCAACGAAGAGGCTTAGGAATAGCCGTAGGTAAAAAAGTATTCATTAGAGAAATTGATGCTACAAATAACAAAATAACTCTTGGTGAAAAACCAACAAGCACTGAATTTACCGTTAGCGATCTTAATGTTTTTTCTTCTAAGTTACAAGATGGTGAGTGGGATATACAAACAAGATATAGATCACCTCGAGTACGTGGAACTATTAAATTTATAGATAAAGATACTATATCCGTCACCCTATCAGAAGCACAAGAAATTGTCACCCCTGGGCAATATGCCGTATTTTATAAAGATGATTATATTTATGGTGCTGGAAAAATCACAACTACAAAATTACTCGATTGATAATAAGGAAATATCATGGCTATACAAAAAATCGTATCTTATGGGCACCCTGCATTACGCAGACCCGCTCAAGAAGTAACAGAAATTAATGATGAAATTTTACAAATTATTCAAGATCTCAAAGACACCCTTAAACATATTGGGGGCTTAGGTCTTGCTGCTCCTCAAATAGGCATAGAAAAACAAATATTCATTGCTGATCTATCTCTTATGGAAGAAAAAAAATATATAGGTAATAAAGTAACTTTCATTAATCCTGAGATCATTTATTCTTCTAAAAAAACAGATGTAGACAAAGAGGGTTGTTTGTCTCTTATTGATATTCGTGGTCAAGTTTGCCGACCTATAAAAATAAAAATGAAAGGTCTCATGCCCTCTGGAACAATGAGAACCATAGAAACTTTTGGATATTATGCTCGTGTCCTTCAACATGAATACGATCACCTTCATGGCAAATTATTCATTGATTATTTTTCACCAGAAGAATATGAAAAAAACAAAGTTCAAATTAACAGATATATAGAAGAAAATAAAAAAATATTACCAGAAATTTTAGAATAGAAGGCTCTTGTGAAAATTATATTTTTTGGAAACAGTGAGTTTTCTGTACTACCTTTACAAAAAATGATAGAATCATTTGAAGTGATTGCAATTGTGACTGCTCCTGATTCTGTAGTGGGAAGAGGACAACAAAAATCCCGATTGAATCCTATAAAAGAATTAGCTTTACAACATAATATACCTATATTACAACCAGCAAAACTAAAAAATAATACAGAATTTCATCAAGCTCTTAAAGATTTTAATGCTGATCTACATATTATTGTATCTTATGGCAAAATGATCCCTAACGATTTGATAGAACTTCCTAAATATAATACTATTAATTTACACTCTTCTATTTTACCAAACTTAAGAGGTGCTGCCCCTATACAATATGCTCTTTGGCAAGGACTCAGCCAAACTGGGAATACGGTTCAATTCATTTCTGAAGGAATGGACGAGGGTGATATTATAGATCAAAGTATTGTTCCTATTGATCCCAAAGATGATTATCTTGCTTTGGAACAAAAATTAGCACTTAATGGAGCTGATCTCCTAAAACAAAGTGTTTTAAAAATTCAATCAAATATAGCTAATGCTACTCCTCAAAATCATGATGATGCTACTTACACCAAATTGATCTCCAAGGATGATGGGGCTGTTCATTTTTCTATGAGTGCCGATGACATCTATAATGCTTTCCGAGCCTTAAAAGGAAGACCTGGTATCTTTGTACCATTATCATTAGGCGATATTAAGATTGTAGATTGTGAATTAAGCCCACTAGAACACTCCGAAGTAGAGGGAGAAATACTAGCCATCACAAATGATAGTTTAGTCATTTCTTGCTATGAAGGTTGTATCTGCCTAAAAACAGTGCAAGCTCCTAACAAAAAAGCGCTATGCGGAAAAGATTTTGCGAACGGAACTAGATTAAAAGTTGGATCTGTATTAAAATAAAACAGAA
>CAMRBT010000154.1 GCA_947040475.1 uncultured Brevinema sp. | reverse complement strand
AAAAAAGAATTGCGCGTAGCAATCCCTTACTTTTATTTCAAAGCATGAGATAGAAAACAAACTGTTTAAAGCTTGTTAAGATTAATGCACTATCATTATAACTTATCTTAATATTATTGTCAAATATAATATAAACAAAAAAACACCACCCTTTATATAGAGAGTGGTGTTTTTTATGATTGAGTTGGATTGTTTTTAACTAATTAGCGTATATCAAAACCTTGTTTTTTATACAACTCTAATAAATGAGTATTATACATGTTATGATAATAAGAAGTAATCGTAGCCGTCCATTTGAATTCAGGATTTTCCATAAATTTAGATAAGTCTTTATTATATTGTTCTAGTACAAGATCAAAATTTTCTAATTGATAATGATGTTTATGAGCAAAGGTATGAAAAGGAAGTCTTGGCTTTGGTGCTAGCTTTGTGTTTTCTAAAGGATATCCAATACATAAGCCAACTATAGGAAAAGTAAGAGCAGGGAGTTTGAATTCTGCAATGATTTTTTCTGTAGCTTGTCGTACAGCACCTATACAGACAGTCCCCAATCCTAGTGACTCTGCAGCAACAGTTGCTGCTTCGAGGCTAATCCCAACATCAACACTACCTACCAATAAGCCTTCTAAAGAATTAGAAATACCAAGAGATGTGTTTTCTTTTTTTACGATAAAATCAGTTTTATGATAATCAATAACAAATAAAAGAAATGCCGAACAATCTTTAACGTGTGGTTGGGTTCTTCCACCACTAAAAGTAGTAAATTCTAACATCTTATCTTTTTGAGCTTCATCTTCAATCACAATAACAGAGTACTGTTGTCCACTAACAGAAGTGGGAGATTGCTGAGCCGCTTTTAATATTGCCTCTAGTATTTCTGGAGACAACTTTTTGTTAGGATCAAAAGAGCGTACACTAGCCCTATTTTGCATTTGTTCTATTGTTTTATTCATAAAGAACTCCTTGTGATTTATACCTTAGTATATGCTTTTTAGGGGGATGATTCAACAGTGATTGCCATAAGTATTATGTGTTATTTTAATAAAACCCTATAAAGACTTCACTGATATATAGATTGAATTGATAAAATAAAACTGAATTTATGAGTTAAAGACTGGTCAATTTAATTGATCTATGAAATAATTTGTTTTATGATATGTTAAAATTTAGAAGTAATGATGTTTTTTACTGACCGCGTGGACTAGTAGTGGTGATTATTTTAAACAAAAAAACAGGAGTAATTATATTACTCCTGTTTTTTATCTTTGATTCGATCTATAAATTAGTTGTCAGATCCTGTATACGCATAAGCTAATCCCAAAAGAGAACCTCCGATAATATTACCAAAAGTAGCCCATAAAAGATTGTGAGCGATCCCTGAAAGAGTAATCTCGTTACCTCCAGAAATCAAATAGCCTGCTGTAAACAAGGACATATTTGCGATACTATGTTCATAACCCGAAGTAATAAAAATTGATAAACACCAAAAAATCATGATTAATTTAGCACTTTCACTCTTGAGATTGTAATAACACAACACAGCAAGACATACAAGAATATTACATAAAATCCCTTTAAAAATAATAGTTAAAATAGGTAAGCTTATTTTAGTATCGGCATAAGAAACGAGGAATTCTCCTACTGCTCCAGACCCTGATCCTGAATAGAAAAATAACACACCCACAAAAATTGCGCCTATTAAATTCCCTAAATAACTTGCTCCCCATATTCTAAAAACATCTTTACAAGAATATTTTTTGCTGGTATAACCTGCTATCATTACCATATTTGTACCTGTAAATAATTCTGAACCTGCAGCCATAACAATACTTAATGCAGCTCCAAAACTGATTCCCATAAAAATACGATAAACACTATTCCCCAAAGGCTTCGTAAATGTTCCTATAATAGTAATGAAAAAAATTGCTAAACCAACATAGAATCCAGCTAATATTGCTGCAACTAAATATTTGGAAAAACTCTTATTCAACATACCTAATTTAGATATTGCACTATTCTGAAGTCTAAGTAAAATTTCTGAATACATCTATATTCCCTTTATTAATTTTTATAAAGCAATACCTTTTGACTTAAAGATATCTTTTGCATTTTGCACTCTTTCCTCTGAAGGAGGAAGCATACCTTTAAATTCATACTCTATACCGAGTTGCTCCCATTTGAACTCACCTAAACGATGATAAGGTAAAATCTCTACCTTTTCAACGCTATCTAGTGTTGTTAAAAAATCTGCTAACTCTGTAAGATCTTTATCATTATCTGTCCAGCCATCGATGAGAACATGTCTCACCCACATTGGTTTTTTGATAGATGATAAATATTGAACCATTTTCAAGGTGTTTTCTAGTTCCACCCCTGTTAGGTTTTTATAAGTAGTTGGATTTATGGATTTGATATCTAATAATACCAAATCCGTAACTTCCAACGCTTTTTTAGCCTCATCATTAAAAATAAATCCTGAAGTATCTAAAGCAGTGTGAAGTCCTTCTTCTTGGCATAGTTTAAAAAATTCATAAACAAATTCCGCTTGAAGAAGAGGCTCACCCCCTGAAATAGTTACCCCACCCTTTTGAATAAAAGATTTGTATTTTAGTACTTCTTTTATTAATTCTTGAGGGGTTTGAGTTATTTTATTATCATCGAAACCCCAAGAGTCTGGATTATGACAATATTTACATTTAAGGACGCATCCTTGTAAAAATACCACAAACCGAACTCCTGGACCATCAACAGTACCAAAACTTTCGAAAGAATGAATTTTTCCGATTATATTGCTCATAATCAATATTACATTCTTTCGTTAATAGTTCTAGAGATAACGTCTAATTGTTGTTCTTTTGTTAATTTACAGAAGTTTACAGCATATCCAGAAACTCTGATTGTGAGTTGTGGATATTCTTCAGGTTTTTGCATTGCTCTTTCTAATAATGCTCTATCAAATATATTAACATTAAGATGTTGTCCACCTGTTGGTGTGAAATATCCGTCAATTAAAGAAATAAGATTAGAAACTCTACTAGTGTCCTCTTTTCCTAACGCACTTGGAGTGATCGCAAATGTGTAAGAAATACCGTCATTCGCATCTTCAAATGGTAATTTTGCAACTGATGCAAGTGCTGATATAGCTCCTTGGGTATCTCTACCATTCATAGGATTTGCTCCTGGTGCAAATGGAACTCCAGCAGGTTTACCACAAGGGGTTGCTCCTGTTTTTTTACCATAAACAACGTTAGAAGTAATAGTAAGAACAGATTGTGTAGGACGTGCATTTCTGTATGTTTTATGAGTTCTAATAAGGTTCATAAATTTTTGTGTGTATGCTACTGCTACAGCATCTGTCTCATCGTTATTATTACCATAAGGAACAAAATCGCCTTCGATTGTATAATCAATAGCTAAACCTTCTTCATTACGAATAATTTTTACTTTTGCATTTTTGATTGCCATAAGAGAATCTGTAACAATTGCAATTCCAGCAATTCCAAAAGCTTGAGTTCTTTCGATTTCAAGATCATGTAATGCCATTTCAAATGCTTCGTAAGCATATTTGTCATGCATATAATGGATTATGTTAAGAGCTCTTACATAAACGCCTGCAAGCCATTCTAATACAGTATCAAATTTTGCTACCACTTCATCATACTCAAGATACTCAGAAGTAATTGCTGGTAACGCTGGAGTAATTTGAGCACCTGATTTTTCGTCTTTACCGCCATTAATAGCATATAATAAAGCTTTTGGTAAATTCACACGAGCTCCAAAGAACTGCATTGCTTTACCGACTCTCATAGGAGATACACAACAAGCAATAGCATAGTC
>CAMRBT010000153.1 GCA_947040475.1 uncultured Brevinema sp. | reverse complement strand
TTAATAATACTAAATAAATTTATTGGAGTCGTATAATGGTAAAGAAAACCAAAATTGTTTGTACAGTAGGACCTGCAGTTGATAATGTAGATCTTTTAGCTTCCATGCTTTTAGCAGGAATGAATGTAGCTCGTTTGAATTTTTCTCATGGATCACATGATGAACAAGGCAAAAGAATAGTGCTTGTACGTGAAGCTTCTAAAAAATCAGGAGTTCCTGTAGCTATTTTATTAGATACTAAAGGTCCTGAAATCAGAACAAAATCTCTAAAAGATGGTAAAGAAATATCTTTAACTCAAGGGCAAGACTTCTTTTTTACAATAGATGATATTGTCGGTGATGAAAAAGGCGTGTCTGTAACTTATGCAGATTTTGCAAAAGATATGGCTGTTGGTAAAACTATTTTAGTAGATGATGGCTTACTTGCTTTTAAAGTAACTAAAATTGAAGCAAATAAAGTACATGCTACTCTACTTAATAGTGGTGTTCTTGGCGAAAAGAAAGGTGTTAATTTACCTGATATGAAAACAAACTTACCTGCATTAGCTGAGAATGATATAGCTGATCTTATTTTTGGTTGTCAGCAAGGTATTGACTTTGTAGCAGCATCTTTTATTCGTAAAGAATCAGATGTTCTTGCTGTTAGAAAAGTATTAGATGCTAACGGTGGAGAAAATGTTAAAATTATTTCAAAAATTGAAAACCAAGAAGGTTTGGATAATTTCCCTGAAATACTTTTAGTATCTGACGGTATTATGGTTGCTAGAGGAGATCTTGGTGTAGAGATCCCAATGGCGAAAGTTCCATTTGCTCAAAAGAATATGATTGCGCTTTGTAATGAAGTTGGAAAACCAGTTATTACAGCAACTCAAATGTTAGAATCTATGATTAAAAATCCAAATCCAACAAGAGCTGAAGTAACTGACGTTGCTAATGCTATCTTAGATGGAACAGATGCGATTATGCTTTCTGGGGAAACTGCTAAAGGATCATATCCATTACAAGCAGTTACAGCTATGGCTCAAATTGCAAATGAAATAGATCCTTATATCGAACCAATGTCTGTGGACTTTGATGAACAAGTTGATATAACAGAAGCTGTTGCTAGAGGAACTGTAGAAGTTTGTAGTGCTTGTGGAGCAAAAGCTATTGCTATTGGAACACATACAGGACGTTCAGCTCTTAGCGTAAGAAAATACTTTCCAAGAGTACCTATCCTAGCTGTTGTTGATAATGAACAAGTCGCAAGACAATTACTTCTTGTAAAAGGAGTTCTCCCTATAGTAGATAATAGTTCTACAGGACATGAAGATATTGCACGAATTTCTCTTGAAGGATGTAAAGAAAAATTCGGACTTGCAAAAGGTGATTTAGTCATTGTTTCTTATGGACAAAAAATATTTACTTCAGGAACTACAAATAGTTTAAGAGTATTAGGAATTAACTAATTTCTAATAAAAATATTATTAACAATAACAACACAAAAAAAGAGAGATATAAAATATCTCTCTTTTTTTATTTATAATTTTTTTTATTTAATAAAGTTATTTTTTATGAACGTCCAAAGACACTAACATAAAAACCAACTTCACCAGGAGCTGTTGAGTCATTGATATAGATAAAGCTGTTTGGCATGGTATAGAATATACCAAGTTTATAAGTAAGACCTAAGAATATAATATCAGCATAACCACCTATACGATGACTAATAGTCAAGGCATCATTAGCTAAAGAACTTGATTCAAACAATCCGTAGATCATACCATAGTCCATACCAAAACCAATATTATTAATACGTCCACCAAGTGATAGGAACATATTTATATCTGGGATACCATTAAAACCTATAACTGGATCTGTAACATTACCAGATTCTGCTCCAAGAGAAGATATAGAGAAAGTTTGTTCAAAACCATTGATTAATAGATATTGACTTAGTCTAAAATAAATATCATCGAAAGTAAATGATTCTCCAGTATGAGAAGGAACATAGAGAGCAAAAAACACATTAGCATATTCTAAAGTAGTGTAAATACTAAGACCACCATGTCCTTTGACCGCTGTTTGAATAGCACCAAGGGTAGGAATGGCAAGACCAGCATAAAGCTCTAAATTCCAAAGTTCAAAACGGAATGTTGTTAGAAAATCAATATTAAGATAATCGATACCATTGTTTGAATCTGAATAGAGAACTAATTCAGGTTCATAACGACCTTCTTCAATAGGGAAAGTAAATGCTAAACCAGCACCGTCTAAAGTCTTATATCCATAATAATCAGAACCAGGGGTGTAATTATATTGAAATCCTCTTGGGAGAACTTTGTCTTCTCCGAGATATTTGTACCTTCCAAAAAAGGTGTGAAGGTTGAAGTAAGAAGAGGGTGAAATGGACATTCTTAAAGTATCTAATTTAACAAGATCATTAAGACCACTTTGTAAATTTAGATCTTCTCCGTTTACTCCAAGACTAAAAATGAGACCACTTTTATCTCCAACAACAATATTTGCTTCGGCGTTGTACGAAACACTTGGTTTGAGATTTTGATTCATCTTCATATGAAAGTCCAAACGTGGGAATTGAATACTAGTTTCTTGTGCAAAAACATTACTTATAAAATTTGGGGAAAATATTAAAAGTAATAAAAACAACTTTCTATTCATTTTGAGGCTCCTAGAATATTTATTAACATATTTTTATTTTGTTGCTAAAATATTATATTAGTATTATATACTTACTCAGTATATAATATTTTTTATATATTATCAAGTATATTATCAAGATTTATATACTTATTAACCGAATAATATCAATAGATTTAATATTTATTTAATAATATGATATACAATTCGGTTATTTCCCGAATTTCTTAAGAAAATATTTAAATTTATAAATGAGGGTATATGAAGCTAATTATAGCTGTTTACGATAGAGAAGTCTCACATAATTTAGCCGTAATTTTGTCCAGTAAAAAAATCATTCCTATAGAGGCTGAAGCTTCCGAGGAAATTCCAGCATTGTTGGAAATCCACAAGGACGCTATGCTTCTCTGTGAGGAAACCTCTATAGATTTTTATCAAAATTTATATGATAAAAACCTTCTAACAGACACCTTTCTTCTTTATCATCCTAATTTATCAACAACAGATCTCTTAAAATTAAGAAAATTTGGATTAAAATCATTAATCCCTTATACTGAAGATGCACACAATATTATAGAATTAATTATTAAACAACTTAGTCTTTTAGCATCTTCCTTAAAAAAGAACGATGCTAGTATTATGGCTCCTCAAATTAATAAGAACAATAATACTACTACTACCACTAGTAAAAATCCTAATAATGTCGCTATCCATCTTGTTAACTCTAAACGCTGGACCTATGGTAAGTTATTGGGGCTTAATAGTTCTAAAGTTTCCGTTAGTATTACTAATAGAGATGTTATTCAAGATATCTTAAAAGATAAATCTTCTGATAATATCTTAATGTATTTACAAGGTCTTAATATTAGAGTATTTGCTGATCTAGTAAATATCAACGAAAATAACTTTGTGTTTCGTTATAGACAAATGGCAAAGGACGACGCACAACGATTAGCATATTTTATCAATCATTGTCAAAAAAATCCTCAAACAGAAACATTAACAATAAATACTTAAAACATCTAATTCAAAACAATTATGGAGATATCAATGTCAAAGTCAAATAATCATTCACCTCATCAGTATGAGAAGAAAAACATCTGGGAAGTCTCAAAAAAAGAAGAAATTTCAGATATATTTTTAGAATCAGATAAATACAAGATATTTCTTGATGCTGTTCGTACAGAAAGAGAAGGGGT
>CAMRBT010000152.1 GCA_947040475.1 uncultured Brevinema sp. | reverse complement strand
TTTTTACCATAAAAATCTTTATGCTGTATACTTCCTATAAAAATACACCCATTTGTCAAACCATTACTTTTTAAAAGTTGCATTAAGGAATTTAATAACTCTTTATCAACTGTAATTATTTTTTCGTTCTTGACCTTGTTCATATAAATTGTTATTGTGTTATCCTTAAAATTCAAATCCTTATAAGTAAGTTTTATAATTTCATTAGGTCGAGAGCCAGTTATATATAAAGTAAGGATATAAAAATAAAAATCTATATCTCCTTTGTCTTTACAATACTTTAACATTTTTAACAAGTCCTCTTTTGGAATGATTCTATTTTTACGTTTTTGTTTAGGTGGGCTCATAAAATCTAGCCTATTAAATTCTTGGTGGCTTATATATTCCTTTTTTATACAAATTCTTAAAAATGCCTTAAGATGTGTAATCATCTTAGCAGAATAAGAGCGAGAATACTTACTTAAAAGATATTTCTGAAATGATCCTACGTCTTTTTGAGTAATTGTGTTCCAATCAAATTTACAGAGCTTTAAGTGTTTAAAAAGAGTCTGTTTCGCTTTAAGATTAGCCTCCGATATGAATTGTAATATAGCATAATCTATATATTCCTCTGTTGCCTGATGAAAGGTAGGTCTATGGAATTCCAGTCTATTATAGATCAATTCCCCTCTTTTATTTGGCAATAATACATTGGCAGTATTTGAATCTAGGATAGTAGCCTTGAATAGCTCTACCTGTATAAGCTCATTTTTAATAAGTGCATCTTTTTTATTGGTAGTATACAATGATCTCCTAATTGTTTTACCTTTCCTCGTCAATTTCGCATACCACATTCCGTTTTCTCTTTGATAAATTCCCATGGGGATCCTCCAAATTTTGTATTTGGAGGAATAGATAACGAGATTCTTTTTTTCTTTATTTTAAAAGTTGGTAAAAATCGATCTAATTAATTATTTTATATGGTTTTACGAGGAAAAAACTTGATTTTCATGGAAAAAGTTTTTTTATTTGACTGGAAATTCCTTGTAACTACTTATTATATAAACAATAAATGTTAACACCTCCATGGAAATTAAAGAAATCTCACAAAAAAACTCCCCATTAAGGGGAGTTTTTATAAATTATTGGATATTTTAGCTAAGGAAATATATGAAATTTATCTATTAAATCAATTAATAATTATTCTTTTTTACTATCTATTTACTCAAAACCTCTGAAATCTCAGATAATGTCTCTTGTTGTCTATAAGTATATACAGGTTCATGTTTAGATAATACACCGATTATATGAGCGTAATAGAATAATTCAGATTCTTCTTCCAAAAGTGATATTACTTTTTTCATTTTATCAGTCAAGGGGACTCCATCTGCCAGTATCCTCAAAATCAGAACAGAAAGAGGAGTTGCAGGAAACTTCATCGTAGCCCCTAGATATCCAAATTGAGTATCTATCTTTTGACTATAATCTTTTACAAACTCCGTGCCTCCTATTTCTTTTGTATTAATGCCTTTATCAATTAATTTAAGAGCAAGATCAAATTTATTCGACATAAGAGCACTATGGAATAATGAAATCTCATCTGTCTCCAGTTTTCTTTTTACATCGTATCCTTTATCAAGGCATTGCTCTAGCTTATCCCATTGCTTTTCAAAGGCATAATGATGAGCCATATCATTAGTGTTCGCCGTTACTCCCCACATAGGAGCTGATAAAAATAACAATATTAGAATTTTCATAAATGTTTCTCCCTACATACTTTTATAAGGTATGCTATAATGTTAAAAATCCATATAAACTAATTCTATGGATATATATTATACTTGTAATCAAAAACTTCCTCTTTCATAGTTAAAAGAAGAACACCATCAATTATACCTAATATCATTGGTAGTGCAGTCCAAAAAAACACTAAAAATAATATTCCTTTTCCTCTTTCATTAAGATAAAATTTATGCACCCCAAATGCCCCTAATAATAATGCTAGTATGGCAGCGACATCTCTATCTCTACTCCCTTTTAACTCCAATACATCTACTTTATTTTGTTGTTGTTTTAGTGGTTTACCACACTTAGGACAAGACATTGCCTCTATACTTATTTGATTTCCACACTCTGGACAAAAAGCCATAATACCCTCCTTATTATAATGAACTGCCAATGACACTTAGAATACTTCCTATTATCCCTATTAGAATAAGTATAGCAAATGTTCTAGCAGGATTCCTCTGCCAATCATTTCTTCTTACATGACAATGAGGGCATGCCTTTGCTCTCTTTTCAATCGTTTCTTTACAACGATTACATAATACCATTTTTACAGTTTTCATAAAAAACTCCTTTTAATATTTTCCTACATAGGATATTGCTATATAATAAACGTATACCCTAGATAAAAATTCTCAGAAAAGAGTTTAAAATAAAAAAAGCTCATAAGGTATACTTTCCCCTATGAGTTATGATTTAAAACAATAAAGCTCATAGAGTTTGTATTGCATAAATCTCTGACAGTAAGTCTTAAATGTTTCTATCTAATACCAAATCACCCGAAATTATACAAACTACTATGAGCAGTTATTAAAATTTACTGGGTGATCCAGTATAAAACAAGTGAGTACATTACTTTAAAATAAAAAAGAATTATCCACAGATAACCCAATACTTTTATTTTAAAGTATTAAGATAGAGTTAACAGACTATTTCTAGACTGTCAAAGATTTATGCACTATTATTATACACTGATTAAAGCTATCTGTCAAGGCGTAATGATGGATTTTACATCTAGCTCATTAATTTCGCTCTTATCTCGCTATCTGATCTATTAATGTAATGTTTTGCCGTGATACTAATATCTGAATGTCCTAAAAGCTTACTAACCAAGTGAATATCTTTGGTTTTGTTTAATATCCTTGTTCCAAAAGAATGTCTAAAAGCATATAAGCAATACTCTTTATTTAGATTTAGATTAAATCTTATCTGCCTAAATCTCTTTGCATAAAATTCTCTTTGTTTATTATGTCCCTCAAAGAAATAAGGAGTAGTAATATTTTTGAATAATTGCAATAGCTTATCCGTCAAATAAACCGTCTTATATTTCTTAGTTTTGTTCTGATAAATAAAGGCTGTACCTTTTGTGAAATCAATATCCGATTTTGTTAGTTTTATAATTTCATTAGGACGACAACCTGTTTCCCAAAGTGTTTCTAGGTATAGTTTGAAATTTTCATCATGGACATAATCTAGTATTTGTTGGTAGTCGAATTCCGTAATAATGGTTTCCCTTATCCCTGTTGTGGTAGTACTTGGAAATGTTAAGCTATGATAGGTAGCTGAATTGAATTTTTGACTCTTAATACAATAGTTTAAGAATGCCTTTAGATTTGCAGATTGCTTAGGTATGCAAGAAGGCTTTTCTTTATTCCAAAATTGCACCACTTCATTAAGTTTCTTTTGAGAGAGATCCTCAAGGTTTATGATTTTATGTTGTTGAAGGTCTTTTAATAAAACCTTTTTGTACCATATAGTAGCTGGTTCCAGACCTTTTAATTGACAGGACTCTATATATTCTAAATATATAGGTTCTATTTTATTTAGTTTGATTTGGGGTTTCTTTTCCTGAATAGGATTTGAATAGATAATTTGTGATGAGCCTGTAGCCCTTTCTCTATTTGTGATGAGCTTTGATTTGAGCTTATCCAGTAGGTAAGCATTGTAGATTTCTTTAGCCGTGTAAATATCCTTAGTCTCTAATGATATTCTTTTGTATTTTCCATGTTCTCTAATTTTTAAATAATAGATCCCATTTTCTCTTAGATACATTCCCATAGTTTTACCTCTATTCTGTACACACAAAT
>CAMRBT010000151.1 GCA_947040475.1 uncultured Brevinema sp. | reverse complement strand
ATTTTAGATATCACTTTTAAGATTTGATCTTCTTTCTCATGAAATCGATGATACATAAAATCAGGGTCTGTATATATTTTATAGTTCCAAATAAACATCATCACTCCCAAAGTAATAATAGAATAAAACATCCATAAAAAATAATTTCTTTTTTTACTAGGGTCTATATCAAATTCTATTGGTTTTTCTATCCAAGCGTTTTCTTTCCAAACTTCACTAAGAGTATCATCAAATTCATTTTCAAAGCACTGTAATTTATTCCATATGGCATTCATAGGATACTCATAAATAACAACACACATCACTGCCACAATAATAAGAAAAACAAATATCAATAAGATCATTTCTACTTGTTCTACATCAAACATTGTTATTATAGCTCCCAAGACACTATTTGCTATTATAAAAATCAGAGAATTATTTAGATCTATTATTTTCATACGAGTATTAAATACTACAGGATTAATAAGATCATTTAGTTTTGTGAGATCTATATTTTCACCACTATATTGATTGGTAAAATTTACAAGATTAGTATACCACTCTGCCTTTCTTGCTATAAAAGCATTCACTCTATTAGTTTGTATATATACCATACCCAATGATAAACCCAACCCCAACAAACTACCTAAAGCATAGGAACTATCTTGCTCTGGTAGAACTACCGCGATAAGCATACTAATAATTGTAGCGAGGACAATCCCCACCAATAAAAAAACACCCCACAGAAAAAAGTTGATTAAAGGTTTATCTTGTTCTCTTCTCTTTGATATATTATCTTCTAATAAAGCACTATAATTATCAGCCATTGTCTACTCCAGTTTTTAATATTATTTATTTTTCTAATTTTAGAATTCTATATTAGCCCATGTTTTGTTAGATAATTCATTTGACTTAAGACTCTCTAAATATATTCATGACATTATAACTTGATTTTCAATTCTTCTCAAGCTTCTAACGCTAAGTAAATCCATATTATAAAAAAAAGAATACCCCTAGAGGTATTCTTTCAAAATCTGATTTTTTATTAGCACTTTACTTCAAGAGTTGGTGTTTTATTCTTTTACTCCAGCATCTTCAAGAAGTTTCACGATATCATTATGTCTATTTGTTGAGGCTGCTTCCAATGCTGTTTTACCATCCTCATCCTCATTATGAATGTTAATACCTTTCTCTATAAGATATCTCACAATTTTTATATGTCCACTACCTGAAGCTAGCATCAAAGCTCTATAATTATTTGCATTTTTAGCACTAATATCTACGCCACTTTTGATCAGATATTCAACGATCTCTAAATGCCCATTTTCTGAAGCTTCGATTAAAGCTGTTTTCTCATATCTGCTTACCTGATTAATATCTGCCCCTTTCTCTACAAGATATTTCACTACTTCTAAATGCCCTTTTTTTGAAGCTAGCATCAAAGCCGTTGTACCACTCCAAGGATCTTGAGCATTAATATAAGCACCTTTATCAATCAACTCTTGCACTTCTTTTAAAGCTCCATTTTCAGCAGCTGTAGCCAAAACTTCATTGATGTCACTTCCATATACGATGGAAGACAAAAACAACACCAATAATAATCCTATATTTTTCATAATTAATCTCCTTTAGAGAATAGCTCGTTGCATTGCATACGACACTATTGTCTTATATTATTTGTTTTTCTATTATTTCAGAATTCTATATTCTTATATTTTCTAATTTTCTACTTCTGTTCTTTTTTGTTGACTGTATCGCTGTTCGATTTTTTCTATCACATCTAATATTTTATCTTCTCTATCATGAAATTGCTCATACATATTATCAGGATCTGTGTGCATTTTATAATCCCATACTATACCTACAATACCAAGACTAAGGTAAGAACAAAATAACCACACAAAATAATTTCTTTTTTTGCGTGGATCTATCGTATAAGAAAAAGAATCTTCTATTTTATGGTCTTCTTTCCAAATTTCACTCAAAGTACTATCAAACTCAGACTCAAAATATTGCAGTCTATTCCAGCTATTATTAAGAGATAGTTGATAAACAAAAAGCTTAACAATCCAGATAATAAAGAAACTCCCAAGAACAACTGTAGTGTTTTTCTCTATTATACTCATTGATAGAGAAAGGATTACAGCATGTATGCCCAAAAAAAATCTAAGAGAAATAGGTTTTATGGAGATGAATTTTTGATTTATAAGATTTGTTAATTTGTTAGCTCTTTTGACATCTGTATTTTGCTCTTTAACCATTGATGCTATTGTTTGATACCATTCTTTTTTTCTTGTTATAAAAAAATTGAGTCTATTTATTCTCTGAACGATAAATGTCATCGAAGGAATAAATATTATACATACTACTATATTTACATCTATCATAGCATCTACTACTACTGCTTCTAATCCATCTTTTGTTTGGTCTGGATTCATAATATGTATCATATACATTATATACCCGAAAAAAATTGCACAAAATACTACCCACACAGCAACATTGATAAGTAATACATAAGAGTAAGGTAAGAGTGAATTGTCCTGTTCTATTCTTCTTTCTATGTTATCCTCTAATATAGCACTATAATTATTCTCCATTTTTTATCCCCATTTTCAATATTATTTATTATTTATTATTTATTGTTTCTGAGCAACAATCATACATTCAAAGAGTAATCCTTCTTTTATTAGAGATTGTTCCAATATATTAAAATTTTTATCTCGGACAAAATTAGAAAGTTCGCTTCCGTTCCATTTATGATAAGTACGAAACCCTAATTTTTCCATAATAAACAACTTGAGTTTAGGTACTTTTTCTTCGTATACAAATGTTGGTCCAAAAAGAAAACCATTGGGTTTTAATACTCTATATATTTCATCAAGAGCTAGTTCTGGATTTGGCATAATATGCAAAGCGTTTGCTATTACTACAGCGTCAAACGAATTTTCATTGTATGGTAAATTTGTGGCATCTTGTACAGAAAAAGATATATTTTCGTCTGGGTACTGTTTTTTTGATAGTGCAATCATCTTCTCTGAAAAGTCAGTTGCTTCCCACGAAGAAACCTTATCAGCCAGTAAAAAAGTGAGTTGACCTGTACCACATGCTAGCTCAAGAACTGACATATCCTTTTTTAAATATCCTGAAATAATCTCACAAATTTTTTTGTATATTGAATCGTTATTTTTCATAAAAGGTGTATATATAAAAGCCACTCTATCCCAGAATTTTTTATTTGTTTTATCTGTTATCATTGGCATCTCTTATTTTCAATATTATATTATACTTACTTTTTTATTGGCAAGAGAGAAAAGAGTTTTCTCACTCTTATCATAGGACAACCCCAAATCGCTTCATAAATGATACTGCCTTGTAATTTGGTTTCGCCTATAGTCCTATCTATAAAAATAATGGGTGCTTCTTGAATATTAAATCCTGCATAATATGCTGAAGACTTCATCTCTATCTGGAACATATACCCTTTTGCGTGGATTTTATCTAATTCTATTTTTTCGAGTACTGCTCTAGTGTAGGCATTATAGCCACCTGTTAGATCTGTATAAGGCACGCCTGTAGTGATTTTTGCATAAAAATTAGCATAAATACTCAAAAACAATCGCTTTACATCCCAATCCAAAATTCTCACACCACCAACATAACGAGAGCCCAATACGACTTGTGCTCCTGCATTAAGTTTAGCAATAAAATGTTTTAAATCTTTAGGATCATGAGAAAGGTCAGCATCCATCTGTATTACAAAATCATAACCCAATTCCATAGCTTTTTTAAAGCCTGCAATATACGCTCTTCCTAAGCCATCTTTTGTTTCTCTATTGAGAAGGAAAACTCTTGTATTAAATCCAGCTAGAGATTTTACAATTTCTGCCGTGCCATCAGGAGAGCTATCATCCACAACCAGCA
>CAMRBT010000150.1 GCA_947040475.1 uncultured Brevinema sp. | reverse complement strand
GCAAATGGTTTTTCTGTTTGGGGACAAGTACGATATTTCCCTCGTTACTTTGTAGAAGCTCCTCTTTTACCACAACGTCGTCGTGGTGGTGGAGTACAGCATGATGTCTATTTAAGAGGTGGACTTACTTACAATTTTGATTTCTAAAGAGTAATTAAATAAAAAAATTAAATAACTAGTTAAACAATAAAAAAATATAAGGAGAGATATTATGAAAAAATATCTTGCAATTTTGCTAACAATAGCAATGGCAGCTTGTACCACTGATCCAACTACTGGTGGTGGTAATGAAGGACAACTAGGTGATGGTGGTGGTATTAATGTGCCTGATAATAACACAGGGTATTATCCTACTGCTAAAATTTTTACAGGTTTTGGAGATGTGCTCACTAATGAAGACCCTATAAGATCAACATTTGCTCCAGGAGCAAATGTTCAGAATTCAATAGCCAATTCTATAGGATCTCGAATTCCTAGTATGATTGTATTACCTAGTGGTCGTATTGTCATATCAGGAGATGTTCGTTGGACAGGTAATGGTGATCTTCCTCATAAAACAGATAATTTTTCCCGTTATAGTGATGACAATGGTACAAATTGGTCCCCCGTAAAAATGATACACAAATTTAATGATTTTGATACTGATACTTTTGCTAATATTATTAGCGTAAGTAGTGGAACTGATAAATCTGAAGGACAGATAAAAATCGGTGCTGCTGCTGCTGACGCTGCAATTGGTAGAGCTAAAGATGGTACTCTTATTGCTATTGCTACAGCTGGAGCTCATAGTACTGGTAGTCACGATACTGCGTATGGTGCTGGTGTTGCTAATCACAGTGCTTATAAAACTTTTAATAATAAAACTTATTTGATGTTAAGAGAAAAACCAGCTGTGAATATAAATGATTTTTCTATCTCTTCATCTGGTGCTCAATCAACAGGATCAACAAGAGAACAAGTTCCTGTTGATGATGCTCAATTCAAATATGGTATTGAAGTAAACACAACTGAAACAGAATCTAAAACAGTAAGACAACTTCAAGAATTTACATTTAGTGGAACTGACATTGCAACAACTAAAGATGTTGCTGGTGTTTATATAGATGAAAAACTTTATGTTTGGAACAATGCTGCAGGCACAGACCCTATAATGGTTAAGCAATTAGGTACTAAAACTATCAATAAAATTAAAAAATATGAAGAATTAACAAAGACTACTCAAGCTCACCTATTTTATGTGAATTCTCCTTACTGGCCTTTCCGTGCATATACTCATGTAACAATGAGCCGTAGTAAAAACAATGGTGAAACTTGGGATTCACAAGCTAATATCATAACACCTCTTGTTCGTAAAAATGCTGACAACAAATTTTTGGCTGGAATGTTTTTTGTTTCTCCTACTGCAGGATACCTAAAACGTTTTGGAAATAACAAAGGACGCTTATTCTTCTCTGCTTACTCTTCTGCAGGTGAAGAACGACCTATGATATTCTGGACTGATGATGCTGGTAAAACTTGGGATTCCGCGAATGATTTCGTTCAATGGGGTGATAATGTTACTACTTCTTCAGAAACAGCTATGATTGAAGCTCCTGATGGAACGCTTATAATAGTTAGTCGAGCTGCAGGTACTGGAGCTGGAGCTTCCTATGCTACCAGTAAAGATAGTGGCAAAAATTGGACTAAATCCCTCATGATTCCAAAAAGTGAACCTAGTAAACCTGGATTGGATGCTATTGCAGCAAATCAATTGTCTGCTGTTAATTTATCACAATGGAAAGGACTTAACGGAGAGGCTTTAGTAGCATTCTCTCATGCTTCCGAACAATTAGGTTGGGATCGTAGTAATGGTAAAATTACCATAGCTGCTTTAGTTAAAGACGAAACAAATCCTGAGAGAGGTTGGACCTTTGACTTTGCTTTCCTTGGAGCATTACAAAGTATTAATTATACTGACCTACCTTCTAAACATGATTACTCTGTAGTAGTCGAAAAATTAGACGGAAATCTTGGTGTATATTATGAAGGACAACGAGTATTCAGAGGCGGTGCCGGAGGTATGGCTCTTGATTTCAATACTGTTGAAATGAAAGGACAATAGAATTACACATTCTTTAGAGAATAGTAATTAATAATTTTAATATTCTCCTATACTTAAAAAACCCTTGTTATTTGAAATATCGAATAACAGGGGTTTTTTCTGTGTATATTTTTTATCTAATGCTATATTAACAGACAGGGAAGTTGACAAATTGTTCAAATAGATGCTATAATAAAATAATCATTTAATAAACAGTTGTTTAATAAATAGTCATCTAATAAATATCTAATAATATATAGGAGATTTTTATGAAAAAATCGCTTTTGTCTTTATGTTTGCTTTTAGTGATGAGTGCTTGTGGAGATACCACTTCCTCAGAAACAAAAGACACCCTTAGAATAGGTATCAAATCTGAGCCTGTAACTCTTCACCCTTACGAATCCAATGATAGTGCCACTGCTAATATTGCAGGACAGATCTTTGAAAATCTTATTTCAAAAGATGTAAATGGCAAACTTGTCCCTGAATTAGCTGTTTCTTGGGAATTCAAATCCCCTACTAACTTGTATATGGAGCTTCGTAGTAATGTTTATTTCCAAAATGGAGAATTACTCACCCCTGAAGATATCAAATTTAGTATAGAAACTATGACACAAACACCTGGTATCCAACATATTGTCAGTCCTGTAAAAGATGTCGCAATTCTTTCTCCTAATTCTTTTCAAATCAACCTTAAAACTCCTTTTGCTCCTATTTTAGCTCACCTATCCCACCCTGCCATGGTTATCCTCAACAAAAAAGCTGTTCTTGCTTCTGGAGAAAGTGTTGACCAAGAGCCAATAGGAACAGGTCCTTACCAATTAAAAGAATGGAACAGAGGTAATAATCTCAGCCTAACCAAAAATACTAATTACTGGGGCAAAGGAGCACTTACCCCTAACCTCTTTTTCATCGTTATTCCTGAAAATTCTTCTCGTACTATCGCTTTAGAAACTGGAGATATCGATATGGCTCTTGGAATTCCTGCTGTAGATAGAGATCGTATTTTAGAAAATCCAGAGCTCAAATTAGTAGAAAGAGAATTACCAAGTATTGAATATTTAGGATTCAACCAAGGCGAGGGCAAAAATCCTCTTTGGAAAGACAAAAGAATCCGTGAAGCAGCAGCTCTTGCTGTGGATGTTCCTGGAATTATTAATTCTGTGTTTTTTGGAGCTGCAACAGCTTCTGGTGCCTTGACTCATAAGTCTATGATAGGACATTATAATGGTTTATCACCTAGAAAACAAGATTTAAAAAGAGCAAAAGAACTCATCAAAGAAGCTAATATTGCAGAAGAAGATAATAAAGTTATTTTTTGGGCAATAGAAGGCGAAAGACAAAAAATTCTTGAAATAGTTCAAGCTAATTTTAAAGAAATAGGATTGAATGTTGAGATCCAAATCCTTGAATGGGCTCGTTTCTTAGATGGTATTGGTAAAGGGGAACATGATGGACTTCTTTTAGGATGGAGTGATGGTACAGGAGATTCCGACTATACTCTTTTCAATATGATGCATAGTTCTACCAAAGGACCTGGCGGAAATAGATCTTTTTACGGAGATCCTGAGTTAGACAAATATCTTGAATCTGCTCGTAGTGAATTAGATCCTGCTAAAAGAGCTGAATACTACAAATTAGCTCAAGAATTTATCTATAACAATGTAACTATTATCCCATTACTTCACAAACAATCTCATGTAGGGCTTAATAAAAATATTGAAGGATTCCAATTAATGTCTACTGATGATTTGGTATTATCTACCACCTATTTCAAATAAATTTTTAAACTAAAAAACAAAAAAGCTCCTATAGTCAGTGACCATAGGAGCTTTTTTGTTTTTTA
>CAMRBT010000149.1 GCA_947040475.1 uncultured Brevinema sp. | reverse complement strand
TATTAGCATCTCCAACGCTTAGTGGCTTGAAAGATCTTATTACAAGTATTCTCGGTGAAGAGCCTCCAAAGTTCATAATACGAGAACTTTATAAAGAAGATTGGATACTAGGAAAAGATGTGTTAGGAAAAGATGTCTTTGGTAATGATTCAATTTTAAAAAACCAAAATTGGATACTAGGAAAATACAGTTTAGGAGCTGACTCGATTTTAGGAAATGATCCCTCATTCTATTTTATAGTGGATTTTGAAAGTAATAAGATAACATTAGAGCAAAAAAAATATCTAAATAATATTATTAATTTATATAAACCTGCTCATATAGGATTTCATATAAAAGCTTTTATTCAAGATAATTGGATCTTAGATGATAAGAGTGTAGAACTAATACCCCCTCAAGATGAAAAATTAGGAATCAATACCTATTTAGAACATCGTTGATCTTTCTAGGGTAGTCATTACTATTATCCCCCAACTTAATCCCTCTACTTATCCTATAAGTGCTAGCTAAGGGACATTCGTCCCAGACAGTCGTCCCACAAATTAATCGTTATCACTCATTGAAATCTTGCTTCTTACTTTCCTAAGTCGCTAGATAAGGGACAGTCGTCCCAAGACAGTCGTCCCACAAATTATTCACTATCACTCATATTTTTCTAAAGGAGAATTTTTATGAAAAACCAACCAAACATACGCCAAAACTTTTATCAAGGTCAAAGCGTATCCGCAACTAATCTCAATCTATTGCAGGACTATTCCGACAATGCTCGTGGTCAAATAATGTCCGATATCTTAGGATATGGAATTGTATCTGGCTTTGAGGTTACTAAATCTGAGACAGATAAATCTACATTATTAATCTCTAGTGGACTAGCCTATACAGAACACGGCGTACGCTTACAATCTCCGGAAATACAAGGTACTACACAAGCACTAAAAATCAAAATCCCTGAATCCGAATTACCTACTGGCGAAGCAATTATAACAAAATTTCTCGTTATAAGTTTAGATTATATCAAATCAGGAGACATTACAGACAACTCCCAAAATCTTGTTCAAACAAAATGGACACCAACGGTAAAAGCAACCCTATATCTTGATAAGGATTCTATCACTATGAATGACCTCCCTATCGCTGAGATTATCCTTGATAAGAGTGGTATCAATACTATTAATCAGAATGGGCAAACACTTTTCGATTTTCATGATCTTACTACTACTGTCACAGGGAACAAAGAAGCGATTGATAAGACTGTCAAAGAGAATAAGGAAGCAATTGAGAAAGCTGTCGAAGTAGTTGATAAGAAAGTAGATGACAACACATCAGCAATTGAGAATACTAATACTGATGTTTCTAAAAATACATCAGGCGTAGCTAGTAATAAAGCATCGATTACTAATCTCACCTCTACTGTTTCAGACGTTGATAAGAAAGTAACTGATCTTACCTCTACTGTTGAAACTAACACTTCAGCAATAGCTACTACTAATATAGCTGTTGCTACTAACAAGTCAGCGATTGAAGCTATCGGAAATATTGATAATGCTGCGATTGCAGAGAACACAGCAGCTATTGATAATTTAAACTCTGCGTTATCAGTAGGAAACGGCTATCTACAGTTACATGAGCAATATAGCTGCATAGATATGGGCACAGAGAATATTACTATGATGGTTCACGGGTCATACCCGCCGATGAGTAGAGGTATTGTATTAGCAGCACCTGCAGGTGTAAATATTCTTGATGGAGATTTACATCTCAATGACATTCCCATTATGGAAACAGGCACCAATAATGGTGGTACTTATATAAAATTTTCAAATGGTTTATTAATAAATATTGCATCAATAACATATTCTAATATGATGGACGGAGATTTAAGAACTACTTTCCCCTGTGCCTTTAAGGATACAAATTATTACATAGACCCAATAACACATATGGCTCAAAATATGTCAGATAACTATGTTAGTAAATCTAAATCAGGTATATCCATGGGACTAATGTCAATGCCCAGTCGGTGGGGTAGTGAAGGAACATTCATTGGGCTATTTATTGGTTATTGGAAATAAGGAGAAATAAAATGATAAAAATTAGCACACAAAGAAACGACAACAAAGAAAATACAGACTTAGTCAACTATACAAAAGATAGTATCACAATAAACGAACAGTTATTCACTTTTTCAGAGGGAGCAGACCTGCTCTTTGAAAGCCCACACGAACAGATACTCAACCCTAGACGAGATGATAAAGGTCTACTTCATGCAACTGTTATTAAACAGTACACAGGTAAGGATAAAATGCACTACGAGGGAGAGGATAGAAAAAAAATCTTGACTGATGAAGATATGCAAATAGATAAATCCTTACCAGTAGTAACAGCAAAGATCTACATAGAACCTGAAGAGACAAAGATTGCAAAAGAGCTTCAAACTATAGAATCTGAGATCAAAACAATGGAAGACAATGCTTTAAAAAGCTTAATTCAAAGTAGACTTAACGAGGAGATATAAAATGAGTAAGAAAAGAACAGTCGTTCACGAAACAGACCAAAATAATACTATTAATGATACTATCGTTCACAAAACAGAGTCCCCTTATCAAGCTTTACTAAGAAGAAGAGAAGAGCTAAAGCTTCAGCAGGAACAAGCGAAAAACAAATAGGAGTTATTTTATGAAAAATTTAACAAATATATTGATATTACTTTGGACTTTACCTCAAACTTTATTGGGCTATATAATGGTTTTATGCCTAAAAGCTAAATACGATAAAAAAAGATCTGTTTATTGCTTTGAGCATTCTTATATAGCTCCTGTATGCTTGGGAGAAGTAATTCTCATTAATACCAAAATGTACCCCCTAGATTCGTCTCCCCTCGTTCTAAAACACGAGGGAGGACATCAAAAACAATCTCGTTATTTGGGGTGGCTCTATTTATTAGTCGTAGGACTCCCTAGCATTAGCTTGAATATTATTTCTCGGTATAACAAAAAAGTACATGCTAATTATCACAATTACTTCCCTGAAAATTGGGCGGATAAATTAGCCAAAATCAAACGCTAATAAAAACAACAACAAAGAGGTGTACTATGGAACAAAGATTAGCAAACATAGAAGCTATTCAAATGAAATTATCCGAATCAGTGATTAAGCTTTCTACCACGCTAGATAGTTTTATCAAGTATTCTGAGGATGTTAAGGTAAAACGCTTTGAGGGAATGGAAAAAAAAATAGACGACTTAGAAGTGAGAGTAAGACAAAATACCAAATTCATGTATCAAGCTATCGCTGGAGTTACTGTTTTGTTATTTACCGTAGAGCAGTTATTTAAATTTATTACTAAGTAGGACTAAAATGAAGTCTAATATATTAAATATCATTACTGGCTTATGTGGTTTTCTTATTTGGATCTATTTGGTAAGAGATAACACGGAGCAAGCTGTCAATCTTGCTCTAGGCATTTTACTTATGCTCATAGGATTTGGTGGGAGAGATACCATTATCGATATTATTAAATCTTGGAAGGGATAAATCCTCCTCTCCAAATAAAACATTCTAACTCAATCACCCCCTTTATTGGGGGTGATTTTTTATACTAGCTTTTAGGGAATCACCCATGCCATGCTAGGGTGATTTTTTATACTAGCTTTTTAGGAAATCACCCATGCTATGCTATGACAGTCACTTCTCGCACCCGCATGGGTGGTGATTTTTTATACTAGCAAAATAATATGATCGCAGAATTTTTAACTCCACCTATTCAAGCATCAATACCTAAATAAAAGAGAAAGGAGCGTATGCTCATGGCATTCATTAAACAAACAACTTGTAAAAAAATAGAAAAAGACGAAAATCCCCCCATCGTCGATAAATGGGTGGGAAAACCGATGATGATTCATACGGCAGCTGCTGACATCAAAAGAGATAACACGC
>CAMRBT010000148.1 GCA_947040475.1 uncultured Brevinema sp. | reverse complement strand
TATTATTGCTCGTTTGGCTAGTGATGAAAATCCTAGAAATCTCAAAGTAGAATTAGGACAAAATATTGTTACTCAATACCACTCAAAAGAAGACGCAGATAAAGCCTTAGCTCATTTTGAAAATCTTTTCAAAAAAGGTGGTATCCCTGATGAGATGCCTGAATTTACACTAAGTGCTGATATATCTATTGTAGATTGTCTTTTAGAAGCTGGATTAGAAAGTAGCAAGGGTGCGATACGTAGGCTTATTACCCAAAATGCCGTTTCTGTAGATGGGGAAAAAATTCAAGAAGATTATATAATCAAAAAAGAATGTGTTATTCGTATGGGAAAATTAAAATTTCTAAGAATTAAAAAATAATAATATTAAATTTACTAAATAGAGGAACTTATGCAACTAACAAACTATGACAAATTAATGGACTTACTCTTAAATGCAACTGATATTGTCGCCTTGACAGGTGCAGGAATATCTACATCGGCAGGTATCTCAGACTTTCGTAGTCCAAAGGGTATTTATGCTGATCCATCTATTGATGGGGAAAGAGTATTTGATATCAATGTCTTCAAAGAAGATCCTACTATTTTTGGACGATTTTTTGCAAAATTATATCCTCAAATAAAAGATGCTCAACCAACTAAAGCACATAAAATGCTTAAAAAATTGGAAGAGATGGGTAAATTAAGAAGTATTGTTACTCAGAATATTGATGGCTTACACACCAAAGCTGGTAGTGGTAATATTATTGAAGTGCATGGGCATGTGAGAGAATATGTCTGTGTGAATTCCATGCACCATCGTCTGAATACTGCTGATTTCACAGGTGCACAGATCGCTAGCGGAGAAGCGGTGATTTGTAAAGAGTGTCAAGGACTGATGAAACCTGATGTGATCTTTTTTGGAGAGCATGTTAAAGATTTGGAAAAAGCACTTACAGAGGTACAGCGTGCTGATCTCGTATTGGTGATGGGTACATCTTTGACTGTCTACCCTGTTGCAGGCTTGCCTGAGTATTGTAAAGATGGTACAAAATTAGTTATCCTCAATGCTATGCCTACAAAATTTGATGATATAGCTGATCTTGTTTTGAGAGATGATCTTGATACGATCGCTGAAAAATTAGGTTTGGTTGATAAGTAAACACTATTTATTTCAAATATAAAATTCAATTAAGAATAAAAAAACACCACCTCGATTATGAGATGGTGTTTTTTTTATAGAATTATTTTATTTTGTTATTGTCATATAATTTAAATTAAAAGTAAATCCTAGAGAAGCTCCTATCATAAACCCATGAAAACCAGTAAAAGTTTGCTGAGGAAAATAATCTAAAGGATCGTCTTTTATATAAGTTACAGATGTTAGATGTTGATATCCAATGTCTAATCCAAAAGTCAATGCTATATTTTTATGAAAATTATAATTAACACGAATCCCTATCTCAGGACCTATCACCTGATAATCACCAGAAAGTCCAATATCACCAGGGGAAAAATAGACCCCTCCATACATTAAAACAGAAATTCCTTTTCCACCACTAAGTAAACTAATATCATCATATAGATACCCAGACAAACCTACTAAAAGTCCAAAAGAATCTTGAATAGGTAATGCAGGATTATTTATTACAAAATCAAATCGAATTTGTGCCATATAGTATACATTAGCTTTTAAAAATTTTTGATGAGTTTCTAATATTAATGAGGAATTCATAGCGTAAGAATTTTGATGGAAGGGTTCAAATCCTTGCATATCAAATCTATTGAGTACACTCATATGCCCTCTATAATTTTTATTTACCCAACGATATTCTAATTCGGTAGTGTTGTTGGTTTCTGCGTGAGAAATATTAGTTCCTAGTACCATAATAAAAACACATACAATTATTCGTAACATTATTTAACTCCTTATTAATTATCTCTGTATTATATAATGATTTTAGTATAAATACAATTGAATAAAATATTAAATATAAAAAATCAGAGCTAGAAGGCTCTGATTTTTTTTTGTTGTCTAAGACATAATTTTTGTACATCGCAGTAAGAACATTTTGTTTCATTTTCTCTTGGGAATTTGTCCCCAAATTTATCAATAAATAACTCTGTTAATTCATTTCCTATATCTGACTCTAAAGTAAAAGGAGAAAAGTTCCCTTCTTCTAATAAGGTAAGCAATCTTGTGATTTCTATACATTTGAAATGTTGCATATCGTGGATAGATTCATAGATCGTTTTTTTAGCAGATCCCCCTGGAAATTCTTGGAAGACATCTTGTTTTTCTAAAAACACATAAGAAATAGCACTGATAGGACCTTTGTTATTGTTTCTTAATAATTCACTATACAAAAATCCTTGAAAAAGATTAAAAGGTGTTTTTTGATATGATTTATAAGAAGAGAGTCCACTTTTTTTATAATCGATAACAGCGTAATTATTGTTAAGGGTATTAAAATTAACCCTATCTATTCTGCTAAAAACATTGAGCGATTTATTATTATTGAGAGACACAGTCTGATAAGATAGCTCGTCAGCTCCTGAGGATAACTCAAAATAAAGGGGCTTATCTTGATCTCTAAATGTCGGCTCTATATTAATAATATATTCTTTTAAAATGGTATAAATATAATTATAATCGATCTTGAAGACATTAGCTTGAGGGGCTTCTTCTATGCATTTATTTAAATATTTGTGTAATAACACTTCATCAAAAATCGCAGATTCTTTATTATCTGAAGTTTCTTGAATATATAATTCTAAGACATTGTGGTATAAATTTCCATAATCAGCAGCTTCAGGTTTGTATACAGGTAATTTGTGAGCTTTTAATTTCCAAAAATCTTGCCACAATCCTTGATAACGACAACGCCCTAATTTTTCTAGACGAGTAGGTGATACAAAGACAGTATCTGCCGCATATTTTTGAGTGACTTTTTTTACTGTGGGAATATAACCAAAATAAGCTAACAAATGATTCTCAGGTAGTTTTTGTTGATCAAAATTTTTATTAGCATTGTCAATATTTTGTGTGTACTCAAAGGAAGCAATAGAACTTTGTGAAGAATTAGTATTTGTTTTAAAGAGTGATAAAGACGCCAATTCAAAATATTCCTCAGCACTATGTTTTTTTGAAAAAATAGTAGGATTTTGCCCTTTTATTATAGGGTTAATGGCTTTTGGTAAATGAGTAATGTTTAAATCTTTTTCTAAAATTCGGCGTAAAAAATGAGAAATATTAAAATAAGTTCCTCTTTCATTTACGGGAGTACGAGAAAAAAATATTTTTTCTGTAGATCTAGTCAATGCCGTTGCAAAAGATAGTTGTTGTTCATTAAAATAATCCGTATCCGTACGCCATAAGGAAAGCCCTAATATTTTTTGAGATAATATATTTAATTGATTTCTATCAAAATTATCAAACAATTCAAATTTTGGAGTAGCAGGGAATTCGCCTTCATTCAATCCTAGAATAAAAACAGACTTGGCAAATGTCCCACGAGCATCTTTAGAACTGAGGATGTTAAGAATGTTTTTTTGTGGGATCTCACTTCTATAACGAGTTTCTTCTGTGATTATGCCAAAGAAAAATAAAAATGAACTGAGATTGAGCTCTGTATGTCCAATATTTTCGAGAGATTTTCGCAAATCTTGTAAAATTTCTTTTAATTTTAATAAAGCAGAATAATCTTTGGCTATGGACATATCAATGATTTTTTTATGCTTGATAAGGGTGTGAGTTTGTGATAATGTTGCTTGCACACCTAAAAATTCTAATAAATCGATTAGTTTATTAATATGTGTGGTGATACTGTGATTTTTATAAGGATCTAAGGAGAAGAGTTTATCACATAAAGATAGAATAGTATTTTCTAGCAGTTCTAATTCTTCTTTGGAGCTGTCATTATCTTCATCTTTTAAGAGTGTTTTTTGACGTTGAAATCCATTCT
>CAMRBT010000147.1 GCA_947040475.1 uncultured Brevinema sp. | reverse complement strand
GTTAGTTAGTATAACTTATTCAATTCCGTTTGTCAAGTACTTTTCAAAATAAATTAAGATTTATTTTTCACAGTCTTAAAAGACTTTCTTTTCAACTCGATATTGAATAACTCAGTTAGTAATTATATGCGATAGCCTTACTTTTGTCAAGTGTTTTTTTTGTTTTTTTTAATTATTTTATATGGTAAAAACAGACTAAAATCTTACTCTTTATATATCTTAAATTAAGATATTTTTTATAGATTTTTCAAGCCTTCTTCCTTATAAAAGAGATATCAAAAAAGAAGACCATAGCGATATGATCTTCTTTTAATTATCTATTTTACTACTTAAAACGATCTTTTCTCATATACTCTAGGATTGTATAGCTTAGAGAAATCAAATCCTATAGTGATATATGTTCTCCATTCAATCAGCATCATTGGGAAAATTTCACCTCCAACACTAACATCAGTAGTAAGTGGTGCTGTAAAGTTGTTTCTCCATGAAAAATAAAATCCTGATTTATCTGTATAATGAAAGCTCAAAACATTAATTAATATACTTGAGTCTATAAAATCGTGTCTATCTATATTTAATAAACTGTACCCCACCCCTATGATATCATAAAACAGACGCCCACCATGCTCATATCGTTTTCCAACACCTATACTAGATTGTATATTAAAAGTTTCGGAAAAAAGTTCATTAGGACCCCCACCAGCCATCGTCGCCCCTACTTGCGTATCAAGAGACACCCCAAAGAATGATCTAGATAAAGCTCCTCCAGTTTCATAGGTGTAAGACATCCCTAGCAAACCTGTTAGAATAGGATAACCTGATCCAAAACCTGCATACAATCTAAAAGTGTGATTGTTTAAAACTTCTGATTCCGATTCTTGAGCATAGCCCATTGTAGATACAAATAATAGTAACACCAATATAAATTTTTTCATTTTCTACCCCTATTTCCTAAGTTATTATATTTTCCTATGTCTCATCATACTAGATTATAATATTTTGTCAATAGATATTAGCTATTACTGAATTTTTACTCTTTACTTATTATATCCTATTAGCTATGAAAGACTTATCACTAACAAAAAAGAAGACCATAGCGATATGATCTTCTTTATGTGGATTAATAATCCTTGTTTGTTAATTATTGATTTGTATTAATCTATTGTTTCTACAAGATTGTTATCGTAAATAAAATTATACATGATCTCTATTTGAGAATCAGATAAATAAATAGGTTTAGGATCGATCTCACGCTTACCTCTGCTTTTAATAGGGTCGGATACTAATTCCAAATAAAAAACTATATCGTTATGGTGTACATTATAATTTAACATAGGGTTTTCAGCTATTTCGATTCCCGTACCAAAAGTACTTTCTTCTATATAAGGTATGTCAAAAGAACCTAGGGACAAAGAGGTGTAGCTTTTTGCTTTAAGTAGTGCCAATCGCTCATCTTTAAAAGTTTGTATTGATTCTAGTAATGTTTCTAAAGCTTTTTTATCAAAATACAAGAGATAATCTACCCCTTTATTAAACATAATAACAAAATACTTCTGTTCTTCTTTATCGAACATTTCCTGAGATCGCACAGAATATGTTGCAGGAATCGTTTCTAATTTTTTCTTCCTAGACCACATAAAACCTTGTTCTATAAAAACCTCAGATTCTTTAGAAAGTAGCTCCGCACTAAAATGTAATACAGGCGTAAACATTAAAAAATTTAGCATTAAAAATGGTATTAACTTTATCATCTTAACTCTCCTGTTTTTGTGTTCTTTCTTCTATATATAACACAAGATTTCTACTTATTGAAATAGAGCGTCTTTTTTTCTTTTTCTTTCCAAGCCTATTTCTGTTTTGGTCACAAAATTATTTTCTTGTAATAGTTTTTCTAAGGCCAAGACATTATCATAATCTAAGAAAAAACCATTAGGTCTCATCTTTATAAATTCATTATTGGTATCTGTTTTATGAAAAATAAATACTAAAAAATGATCTTCAATACTATTTGAGGCAAAACGAATAGTTACATTGGGATCATAAGCTATCGTATCAGTATTAAAATTAATAGACCCAGTAATAGGAAAGGTCGCTATATTTTTTATGTGTTCTACTTTATTGTCAATAGCAATTTTTCGCCATTTTTTATATTTTTGTAGAGCTGTCAACAACTCCTCTCTTTTTTCTTGTGACAAGATAGCCGCATATTTTACCCTTGTCGGTGCAAAATACATAAAAGCAAAAGTATCACCTTTTCTTTGAACACCATTTATTTGGAGGGTAAACTCTGATACCTTTTCAAACAAAGGATTGTAGTAACGAGCATTTATCTTTGTTAAAGCGACCTCTTTTTGTGAATATAGTGGTGCTATCATTAATAATTGAATAAATATTATCTTTATTAAAATCTTCATCCCCGACTCTCCTATCTCTATCAGATATTATTAATAATATTATAACATATAAACAAAAAAGAAGACAATATTACTATAGTCTTCTTTTTATTTAATTAAATTTTTTCTATTTAAAACGATCTTTTTTGATATACTTTAGGATTGTATTTTTTAGAAAAGTCAAAGCCAAAAGTAAAATACGATCTATATTCAAAATCAAAAAATGAACCTTGAAATTTTTCTACTACTCCGGATTCGTGAGTCTTAGTACTCCTATATTTGTTATAAAACATCACATTATTTCTCCAAGAAAAATAAAAGCCTGTTGATGTTGTTTTGTGAAAACTAAAGGCATTAACAAGAACCCCTGTCGCCGTAGTATTTTTATCTATTGGCACCTTACCATATCCATTGTTTTCATAACTTGTGAAAGAGCGATTGATCAAAGCATAGCCAACACCCACAATATCAAAAAACATTCTCCCTCCATCTTCACAATGCCATCCGACACCAAAAGAGCTTTGAAGATTAAAAAACAATGGCTCCGAAGATAGCCCTATAATACCAACAGCACCTACTTGTGTATCAACAGAAACACCCACAAAGTATGGTGAATCTATTTTTCCAAATTCATAAGTGTAGGATAGCCCACCACCCACATTAAAGCCAATAGCAGTAAGTTCCATACCACCAATATCATAACCAAAACTTCCATAGGTACGAAAAGCATGGTTCTTATAAAACTCTGATTCTTGAGCATATGTTTGTCCCATCGTTACTATCAATAGTACTGTAAAAATTATTTTATTCATTCTCATCCCCCTCGTTACTTAAAATGCTCTTTTTTGATAATTCTTAGGACTGTATATCTTAGAAAAATCAAATCCAAAAGTGATATATGTTCTATATTCAAATCCAAAATCAAAACTTGCATTTTTACGTTTTTCTACTACAGTAGATTCGTAGATATAAGTAGCATTGGCTCTACTATACATTATGAAGTTGTTTCTCCATGAAAAATAAAGTCCTGTTTTTGTCGTCAGATGAAAGCTCATAAAATTAAGTAAAAATCCTGTCATTGTAGAATTTTTAATCACTGTTTCATATCCATAGTTTCCATTAATTTCTATTGATCTTGAAAGATTTACCAAACTATATCCAATACCTAAAATATCAAAATAAAATCTACTTCCATCTTTATAACGAATACCAGTACCAACTGATGATTGAACATTAAAAAACATCCTATTGAAAAAATCCCTGTTATCACTTCCAATAGAGCCTACTTGTGCATCTATAGAGAAACCCATGAATTTTTTAGAATCAATTTCTCCGAATTCATAAGTATAAGACAAACCGCCACCACCATTTAAAGCTTGAGTGCCATAGCCTATACTTACATAGGGACGAAAAGCATGATTTTCAAATGATCCTTCTATTTCCTGAGCATAGGAATTGTTTATCATCAACATAAATAATAATATCAAAACAGCTTTTTTCATTATTCCCCCTATCTATAAAATATTACTACATTTATAGATATTTATAACACTTAG
>CAMRBT010000146.1 GCA_947040475.1 uncultured Brevinema sp. | reverse complement strand
TATATACAGACTATTTCTAATCTATAAGAATATGAACATATATATTATATATCATCTTGAAACTATTGTCAATAGAATTATTGTCAATAGAAAAGCACCCCATATAGAGTGCTTTTATTTGTTGTTATTTGATTATTAATAAATAATTCCTATGCTACCCATAACATAGGGTTGGAATTCTCCATTAGAGGGAACAACAGCTCCTCCGCCAAGTCCTAATAAAACAGGGTTTAATATGGTATAGATAGTTGCCCCAAGACCATGTGAAGTCGTACTAATAAAGGTATAGTCTAGCGTAAAACCTACCCCAAAATTTGTGAGGTGGGATAGGGGGTGAGATTGATTTTGGATGTAGAGGTAACCAATAGAAGCTGCAAAAGAAAAATTGGCAGTCATTTGATCTTTTATAGGGTTGTCATTATAATTTAAACCCACACCCAATTTTACAAGTATTTTATCAAAAGGACGTGATTGAAAATGTATAAGGTGATAAGTGTCTATTATAGATCCCGCTCCAATGTCCTTATAACTAAGAGATACCCCAATTCCTAGAGAATATTCTATAGAATGAAATTTATTTACTTTTTGATAGGATTCCACAGCAAAATTAGGTACAGTTATTAAAAGGAATATACTAAATAACAAAATGCGTGAAAATTGATTAGGCATAAAAAAAAGTTCCTTTAATTGATATGGTACTATTAATTTTTCTATTATATATAAATTATCGTCAACAAATGGTAAAACATCAATTTTTTACTTTATGGATTATTTCTGTAACACTATATTTATCAAAAAACCCTCTATATTTAAGAGGGCTTTTATTTTTTGTGTAATAATAAATATTATTAGAAAGTAACTCCAAAGCTACTCATGATATAAGGCTGTAGACCTCCACTAGAGGGAATAATAGCCCCACCACCAAATCCTAATAGAAAACTATTTAACAAAAGGTAGACTGTTGCCCCAAGACCATGTGAGGTAGTATTTATCATCGTATAGTCTATGGTAAAACCTGCTCCAAATTGTTTAAGTAAAGATAGTTGATGATATTGATTTTGAATGTAGATATAACCAATAGAAGTAACTAAAGTAAAACCAGTATTCATTTGATTTTCTAAAGGGCTAAAATTATAATTAACACCTAAGCCTAATTTTATAAGAGCTTTGTCAAAAGGACGTGATGGAGAATGAAAAAGGTGGTAAGAATCCACTATAAATCCCAAATTACTAGCAGTATAATTAAGAGATAGCCCCGTTCCTATAGAATAATTTTTTGTAGCACTTGTAGAATCTTGATTAACCTCAACAGCAAAGTTAGATACTGCTATTGAAAAGAACATACTTAGCAACAAAAAACGTGATAATTGATTTAACATAAAAATTCCCCTAAATTAGTAAAATGATATTAAGTACTTCATTATATATAATTAAATATAGATTTGTCAATAGTTATTTTCATAATAAATAAGAAATTACTTTTTTTCACTTCTTACTGCACTTTTTAATTTAGAACTATAAAAAAAAGACCCCAAAAATGATTGGGGTCTTTTACTTTTTAGGTAAATCTTATTATATTATAGATAGGGCAAGATCAATGCTGATCTTCTAACACATATACTGCATTTTCATCGTCTATAGTAGTAATTTTTACGTAGATATATTTGTTTGTACCTTCTAAGTCAATAGAATGTCCTATATAATCGGCATAAAAAGGAAGTTCTCTTCCCCCTCTATCTACTAATACAGCGAGTTTGATAGATTTAGGGCGTTCCGCTTGGGACAAGAGAGCATTGATAGCGACTCTTATCGTTCTTCCTGTATATAATACATCATCTACAATAATGACATTTTTATCTTTTAGAGAAAAAGGAATATCAATATCTTGAATAATGGCATCTGCATTGTTTGCTTGAAGATCATCTCTATAGAGATTTATCTTAATAGCTCCAATAGGGATTTTTGTATCAAGTCTGGTATTAAGCCTTTCAGCAAGAATATCGCCTTTTCTTTTGATCCCTATGAATACAAGATCTTCTAAGTTGTTATTAGCCGATATTTCTTTGGCTAGTTGATCGAGTAATCTTTCGTATTTTTCTGAATCTATAATTTTAATCATAGTCTTACACCTTTGTAATAATTAGTAATAATAAAAAATTTAGGAATCTTGTTTTGTTGGAGCAAGAACAACTTCTCTGATACAAACTCTTTGTGGTTGATTATAAATATAAGAAATAGCATTGGCGACATCTTGAGAATCAAGACCGGCGCCCATTGTTTTTTTCCATTCATTATAGCCATCAACGATAGCAGTGTTTGTGGTGTGATCCATGAGTTCAGTTTCTGTAACACCAGGAGCAACAATAGAAACACGAACATTAGAAGAAGCTACTTCTTGTCTAATATTTTCACTGATAGCATGAACAGCAAATTTTGTACCACAGTATATAGCATGGTCTGGGAATGTTTTGCGTCCAGCGATAGAAGAAATATTGATAATAGTACCACAATTACGTTGTACCATTCCTTCTAATACGAGATGAATACCATTTAGTAGCCCTTTGATATTGACGTCTATCATTTGATTCCATTCTGTTAGAGATTGTTTTTCTGGTTTACCCAAAAGCATAACACCAGCATTATTTACTAAACAATCGACAGGTCCGAATTTTGCTTCAGCTTCTTGAATAGCAGATTGAAAAGAAGTAACATCTAAGATATCTACTTTACGACATAGGGTATTAGGAAGTTTTAGAGCTTCCATTTTATCTATACGACGACCTAATAAAAGTAAAGGGTAACCTTGTTCAGATAATGTTTTAGCAGTTGTAGCTCCAATACCAGAACTTGCGCCTGTGATTATGACTAATTTTTTCATGAATTTCTCCTGTTTATAGTAGTTTATAAAGTTTGTTTTGTTGCAGTGACTAAGATCTCTCTAATGCAGACAGATTGAGGTTGATTGTAGGCATAGCTAATAATATCGGCAATATCATCAGCAATAAGTAGATCTCCTATGGTGTCTTTAGTTTTTTGATAATTAGTTTTGATGGTGGTATCTGTCGTGTGACTCAATAATTCAGTTTCTACGATACCTGGAGCAATAGTAATAGATCTCACATTAGAAGAGGCTAGCTCTTCTCTCAAAATCTCACTAATAGCATGGACAGCATATTTAGTAGCTCCGTATACAAGCCTAGTTTTTGAAGTTTTGCGTCCTGCGGTAGATCCTATATTAAAGATAGTACCACATTGACGCTCTTTCATGCTTTTAGCTACATATTTGATACCATATAAAAGACCTTTAATATTAACATCTATCATCGTATCCCATTCATCTTCAGATTGAGTTTCAGGGTGTCCCAAAAGCATAACACCAGCATTATTAATGAGACAATCTATAGGTCCAAAGAGTACTTCTGCTTCTTGCATTGCTTTGTAAAGAAACTCTTTGTCAGTCACATCTACGTTACGACAAAGTGTGTTAGGAAGATTCATCTCTTCCATATTTTTGATACGACGAGCTAATAGTAATAAAGGGTGTCCTTCTTTAGACATTCTTTTTGCTACAGCTGCACCGATACCCGAGCTTGCACCCGTGATTACGATTAATTTTTTCATGAAATTCCCCTATGTATGAGAGTTTTTTATCAATGTAAATTGTTAATATAAATAATTTGTTTTTATAATTTTCCAAGCATTTGGAGATTATTAAGAAATTCTTCATTTGTAGGGAATCGTTTCATGGATTGTCCAATTTTTTGAATTATTTCATCATTAGACATATTCGCAAATACTTTTCTAAGCATTTGACTACGCTCTAGAGTAATAGGATTTAATAGTAATTCTTCTTTACGTGTGCCAGAAACTTTGATGTCAAAAGCAGGGAAAGTACGTTGGTTTGCAAGATTTCTATCAAGATTCATTTCCATATTTCCTGTACCTTTGAATTCTTCAAAGAT
>CAMRBT010000145.1 GCA_947040475.1 uncultured Brevinema sp. | reverse complement strand
AATAAACTCAGATAACAAAAAATGTCCAAAATTTCCATTCACAGGGTTTGTAAAAGTAGCGGTGTAACGAGATCTAAATTCCAATCTACTGTCACTATTGGCATGTAAAGTAAACCATGGGGTGATATTCATAAAGGCTTGCATGACAAAATAAAAACTTTCATTTCCTGATCTATCAAATACCGTACCATCATCATTATAACCTATACTTCCCCCAACTTCTAAACCACCACCAAAAGAGATCCAATTATATCCAGGCACAGATGCAGCATAATATAATTCCCAAGTAAAACTATTAGCAGCCCATAAATCGGTAGCATCAGATTTATGTAAATTACCTGAATTAACATAAGTTTCCATTCCTAGATAATTTACGGGTTTAATTTTGTTTTTCCAAGAGGATCTAGAAGGAATTAAAAATGTTTCTAGGTCTGTTTCTGCAGACTGAGTAAAGGCAAAGATAGGACTAAATAATAATACAAGTGCGTATATATACTTCATAGAGTTTCTCCAAATATTTTGATATATTGTATGATATATTCAAATATATAAAGAGATATATAGAAAGGTCAAATTATTATTTAGTAATAAATTTTTGAGATTTTTTGATTTGATGATTAAGACTCTGTAAGGCTTCTAAAGTATCCTTACAGATATCGAGAAGTATTTGTAGATGTTCCTGTTTTGATGTGTGTGGAGTAATGTTCTGAGCCGATTGAATAGATTCTTGAATAGAAACAGAAATGAATAAAGATATTTTATGATTTTCTGGTAAGGAGAGTTGTTGTTGTAAGCGTGAAGATTCATGAATAGCCATGTCTAAATTTTTACTTGCATAAGCTTGTTTGATAGCAATTAAAATCTGAGCACAAGTGGGGATGAGCTTGTTTGTCATAATAAAAATATCTTCTATGAATTTGGTATATTCTTCTTTTTGAATAGGGTCTGTAATAGGGAGTGTTTTTTTGTCTATATCTTTAGTCAATAAAGAAAAAGCCTGTTCAACAGTAGTATGCTGAGCACCCTCTAAATAAGCCCCTTCCATACCAGCAACGATAACTTGAGCGGAGGTTTTTGGTATTTCTAAAGAAAACCAATCTCTATAAAGCATAAAGCGAGAATCGACATAAACAGTGCTATTAGGGAGTCTTCCTTTGATATACTGAGAATGATCTGTGTGTGTTGCTTTAGCTTGTAAGGCATGAAAAGAATTTAAGCGATGATGGGTAGTACGTGAAAATTCAGATAAGACATTACCAGAGCTGTATGTTTTTTTTTTGGTAAAAGATAAATCTTGCCCTACCATAATAATAGGATCAGCACCAATCTTACGAGCAAAATCAAAAGCAGAAGTAGAGACAGATCCGCCGGATGCTAAGAGACCACAATGTCCCCAAAAACCTTCAAAGGGAGCATATAAAGGAAACACAGAATCCATAAGAATAATATTTTGATCTTTATATCCTTCAAAGGTACTGTCATGAATGGCAGGATCAGCAATAAGTATATGATCTTTGTTAGCACTATAGCGTAAGTATAAAGAGTTTTTTTCTTGAGGATCTACGGTAACGACAAAATCAGGATTGATTTGTGCTTGAAGGAGCATAGGAAGGGCTGTGTCACAGGCTATTAATAGGGCTTGATTACCTTGTTTTTGTAAAAAAGGCAAGGCAGCTTCTAGTGAAGGACCTGCCGCTACGATAATAGCTGGTTTTTGAGATGCCCACCCAAGATAAGGGATGAGCTTTTGACTTTTAAAATATCTATGCATATTACGAAAAAAGTTTTTCGTCCAAATTTTGCCAAAACGGAGAAGAGTAGAATTACCCACTTCATATCTACGAATACCTACAACAATTTGATCTTTGACTTCTACAAATTGATCGGGAAATAAATCATTATAAGGTCTATGAATAGTAAAAGAGATATCATTCAATTTTTTATCTTGAATAATCTGAGGAATACTTAGCATGTCTTGCATAAAAAAAACTCTAGGATTCTCTAAAATTAGTTTTAATTCAGGTCTTATTTTTAAGGTAGTTTCAAGAATGATTGATACAGGCTCATATACAAGACAAATAGCTGTTGTTTCTTCAAGGATTTTTTCTAATAAATATCCAAAACCAAGCCCACCTATAAAGTAAGCTTGAGATTTTGGAGCTAATTGAGCAAATATTTTATCAGCTTCAGCCTTAGGTCGTGAAGAATGTAAGCGTATCTCTCTTTGATCTTGAGCAAGAACTAAGTTAAAAGTGCCATCTGAATTGGTGATAGTTTCTTGAATTTTAATTACATTACTCATCATCTGTCAAAATACCACCAGATATTACCAATCCAAATGCTTTATCCGTAGGTAGATCTAATGGGATTAGCTGATCATTATTCACTAAGATAAACCAGCCTGTGGTTGGTATAGGAGTAGTAGGTATAAAAACAGGAGAAGTCTTGTTATCTCCAGTAACATAAGCACCATTATCGCCTGTAACAAATCCTACAGCATAGGTATATTTGGTAGGAAAAGGAACAAGGACGGCTCTGTCAAAGGTACTACTTTTAGAAGGATCTGGTGAAAACACTCTAGTGATTTGTTCGACCACACCATAAACTTTATTAAACATAGGAATACTATTGAATAATTTATGAGAAAGAGATTTAACCCACAAACCAAAAACACTTTCTCCTAATAATCCAATAATAATAATAATAAGAATAAGGATAAGGGTAATAATCATATTAAGAACTAAGTCATAATATTGACTGGGAACACTTGTTGAGAGTATGTGTGGGAACAACTTTGAAATATTAGTAGTGAATTGATACAAATGATTAAAAATCCAACCCAACATAGCTATTGTTGCTGATATAGGTGTTAAAAGAAGGACTCCATTAAAAAACCAAACTCGGAAAATATTAGCTTTAGCAGGTATTTCGAGAGTTATAGCTTGCTCAGTATCGATGTTCGTAACAGCACCAACAGAAATAACAGTAGTCATTGCTTGTCCACTAGTTAATTTACAAGGCGTTACATCTTCTTTTTTACAAAGAAGATAAAAACCAGCAGATACCACAGGAGCAGAAGGAACATAAACAGTAATCCACTTGTCGCCTTCTTCTTCTCCTAAGAGATGTTTTGCGTGTGTGGAGGTTACAAAAGCAATACTTTTTGAATATTCATTAGGATAAGGAATCATAACACTTTCTGAAATTCCTTTAGCTAAAGGATCTGCATTATCTTGTTGAAAAATACTTTCTGTGATTTTTTTAAAGGTGGTGTAGATAGGTCTGATAAAAGTTGGTTTCATAAGAATGCCATCTATTAAAAATGAGAAAAATCGACCTAAAAAAGTAGAAGCTAACATTCCAAAAATAAAAATGATAAAAAGCACGCATAATAAATATAAAATATCTAAAATACTATTGATATGAGCTTGTTCGACAATAAGTTTGGGAAGCATTCCAGACAAGTCGGGAATGAAATTCCTCAATAAGCCCCAAGCCCAATAGACAAGTCCTAACGTTACCCCAAAAGGTAAAAGTAATAATATACCATCCTTAAATGCATGAGTAATAGGATGTTTTTTTATTGTTTTCATTATATATGTTCCTTTTTTTTAGTCTAATAATTAATTGTGTTGTTGTTGATATCCTGTCGTAAGAAGAATTCTACGGGCGATATTTGAAAATAGGGGAGCAGATACACCACCACCACTACGTTTATTACCTTTTGGATTGTATACGGCAACGACAATTGCCAAGCTAGGATCTTCAATAGGTAAGATTCCTATAAATACCGTATTATTTTTTCCTGTGCCATATCCAGCTTCCCCAGCTATCATTCCTGTCCCAGTTTTTCCAGCAATTCGTATTCCTTCTATAGCAGCTTGAGATCCTGTCCCTTTTGGGCTTACTACATTTTCCAAAGCATATAATAATTCTTTGGATTTTTGGGGGTGTAAAAGTTGTTTTGGAGGAGAA
>CAMRBT010000144.1 GCA_947040475.1 uncultured Brevinema sp. | reverse complement strand
TCATCTATAGATGGTATCGTCATATCTGCCCCAAAAACACCAGTCTGAATGACTAGACTTGATTCTTTGTGGAGACATTCATTAAAATAATCAAATAAAGGTTTTGCCTCTTGGGAGGACATCGCTTTAGAGTAAGTGGGTCTATTTCCTTTTTTTGTTTCTGCAGATAAAGTGAATTGACTCACTGATAAAATCTCACCACGTACTTCTTGAATAGAGATCTCTTTTTCTTCTGTTTCAAAGATTCTCAGATTAGCTATTTTTTTAGCGAAGTATTCACATTCTTTTTGCGTATCATCTACAGCAATTCCCACATATAATAATAAACCTTTTTGAATTGATGAGACTGTTTTTTTATCAACAATAACACTAGCGGATAAGACTCTTCTTACAATAATTATCATATTTTTAACCTTAATTTTTAACGAATTTTTATAGTAGCTAGAGCCACAATAGCACAAAAAGTCCCCATAATCCAAAAACGAACGACGACTTGATTTTCTTTCCAACCCGCTAATTCAAAATGATGATGAATTGGTGCCATTTTGAAAAGTCGTGTCTTATATTTTTTGTACCAAAATACTTGTAAAATCACAGAGATTGTTTCTAAGACAAACATAAAACCAGCTACAGCTAGTAGTATTTCTTGTTTGAGCATGATAGCTACCACAGCAATTGCAGCACCCATAGGCAAAGAACCTGTATCGCCCATAAATACTTCGGCAGGGTGAACATTATACCACAAGAATCCAGCAAAAGCACCTATGCTTGCCGCAATAAAGATCGTTAATTCTCCAGCCCCTTCTATATAAGGATAAAATAAATAACTGGATAGCAGAGCATTACCCATTAAATAAGCAAAGACACCAAAAGGAATATAGAATGAAATCCCCATTCCTGTAGCCAAGCCATCTAAACCATCAGATAAATTCGTAGCATTGGAAACACCAACGATAATAAATATAAAAAAGGCAAAAGCCATCCATAAAGGCCAATACCAAACAACTTCCGTATACATAGGCACTAAAAAAGAATTGAACAATCTAGCTTTATAAATATTAGTTACGAATTTGTGAGATTGATTATAAACAACTCCTTTATCGTCTGTAGAATTTCTGGTAATATCAGTAATTACTTTAAAGCCATCATCTTCTAATACTTTAGAGGAAAAAATCTGTGTATCTGTTTTATTTTCTAAAAGAGTAGGAATGTTAAAATATCTTTCTTTTTTGTTTTTGCCTGTTTCTGGATCATATTGACCACCCACAAGTGCGTGCTGACCTTTGTTGACTCCTGAAAGATAACTTACAGACCATTCCCAATCTTGTGTTAAAACCACATTAGTGGCTGCGATGATCTCATTGTTTTTGTTGACAATATCTAATTCGAGAACTTCTGATTTTTGATGATATTGAGGCATTAAATAAATTAATACTAAAACAATAAAAGAAAAACATGATTGTATTAGCAATTTGCCTTTAGCTGACAATCCTTTGGTGTCTTTTTGTTTGATCTTAGCATAATCATCTATAAAACCAATGATTCCAAATAATAATACGGATAAACAGGTGATTAAAATAAATCCATTCCAAGCACCCCACAACAGTGTCGAAAAAATAACAACACTCCAAGTAAGAATTCCACCCATTGTTGGAGTACCTGTTTTAACGAGATGGCTAGAAGGTCCTTCATTACGAACCTGTTGTCCAAATCTCATTTCTCTTAGTTTGTTTATAACAAAAGGAGCTAACCACAACATAAGCACAAAAGAAGTGATTGCAGCACCTACATTTCTAAAAGTAAGATAGCGAAAAATATTAATGTATTCTGATAAAAGATGAAATAACATGAAACCTCTACTAGGATAATATTTTTATATTATTAATTTTAGATTTTTAATTTTAATATATTTTTGTTCCTATTGCAAGTATATAGCATTTTAATACCCTTCTAAAATAATAAAAAATAATTGTCTAGCAAAAAGCCTATCTCTTTGGATAGGCTTTTATTTGTATTCTTATCTTATAACATATGTCTTGCAATTTCTAAATAGGCGATCAAACCACACACATCCATCAAAGTAGAAATTAAGGGTGCAGATACAATGGCTGGATCTATTTTAAAGTGTTTTAATATGAGTGGTAAAACAGCACCTAACAAATTGGCAGTGGTGACTATCAATACCATAGCAATTGCTGCTATCCATTGCACTGATGCTCCCGTTTGAAAGATCTGGATTCTTAACAATAATACTCCAGCTAATAATACACCCATTGCCAAACCACTAATCAAAGCTCTTATGATCAATCGGAACATATTATTCTGAACGATCTCACCTGTAGCCAGTCCTCTAATCACCAAGATTGAAGATTGGCTACCAACATTACCCCCAACCCCAACTAGTACTGTAAAAAAGAGAGAAAGATCTATCCAATTTCCTGCTAAAAGATCACCATAACGAATGATAATATCTTGAGAAAATCCAGCTAACAAAAGCAATACTAATACCCACCCAGATCTATTCGCAATCAATGAGAACAAAGATCCTGATAAATAACTAACTTCATTTGGGTTAATCCCTGTAAAACGATGAAAATCTTCTGTTGCCTCATCTCGAATAATGTCCACAACGTCATCATGAGTAATAATACCAACTAATCGATGCCTTGTATCTGTAATAGGAAAAACCATTAAATCATAATAATTCATTTGATTGGCGATTTCTTCTTGGTCTGTATGAGTTGAAGAACTGACAGGATTTTCTTTCATAAAGTCTTTGAGTCTTTTTTTATCTGGAGCAAGGATTAAATCTTCTAAGCTTAGAGATCCTATCAATACACCCTCTTCATCGACGATATAAGAAGTATAGATTGTTTCTTTTTGAGCTGATTGTGTTTTGATGAGTGTTAGTGCTTCTAATGCTGATAATTCTGGACTTAAAGCAACAAACTCAGGAGTCATAATACGCCCAGCAGAATCTTCTGGATAATTTAAAAGTGTATTAGCAATTTTTCTCTCATTCATTGGTAAGAGTTTGAGTAATTTTGTTACCACCGTAGGAGGAAGATCTCCTAAAAGTGCTGTTCTATCATCGGGATCCATCGCTGCTAACACAGATCCTGCCTCTAAATCAGTAAAAGTGAAGAGCAACTTTTCTTGCTCTTCACCATCTAAATTCATAAATACATCTGTTGCTACTTGCTCAGAGAGAAGACGAAAGACTAATATTTTATCGGTAGCGTGAAGATCCTCTACAATACTAGCAACTTCATGGGCATCGATAGAGTGTAGAAATTTTTCTAATTGATTCCAAGATCTTTTTGCAATTAAGCTTTTAGCATAAAAAATCTGACCTTGGATAATTTCTTCAAATTTATCAATGAGGTTACTGTTATCATAAATCATATGTTTTTTATCTGACATCGTTGCCCTCTATTATTCTTTACTATAAAGTTAATTAAGATATGAGTTTTTGGCACGAACTCTTTGAAATTTTTTCATATTTATTTTTTCATCTAATATTCTAAGATATAATTCTCTTGCTTTTTGACTGGTGTCAGAATTAGCATCTCTAACATCAAAAGTATTATCTATATTATATTCATATAGATTCATTGCTCCATCCAAGGCTAAAAAGATCACTTTATAAGGATTGTTTATATCGTCTGTTCTATGAATAAAAATTCCACTATTTTTTTCACCCACATTAATAATATATTGATCATCTGCTAAATCTGGAGCACTCATATCTTGTGCAATCATCTTTAATGGTAAAAATTCTAATGATCCAAATTGATCATCTGCATAAGCGTCATATAAATTTTCTGGATCCATACTATATGATGGATATTGATCTGTGGTAAAAAAATCTACTTCTTCTGTGGAATCTTTTATCTCTGGAGTATTCATATCAGGAAATTCTGGTACTCCTTGAAACATCGTTTGCATAGAAGGTATTTCTTGAACTTGAGTAAC
>CAMRBT010000143.1 GCA_947040475.1 uncultured Brevinema sp. | reverse complement strand
GGTATTCATTAATTTTATCACTAAGCCCTACTCTTTCTAAAAGAATTTTTGATTTGTCTAAAATCTCATAATCAGGCATATTCTTTACTAAACGAGGAGCAAGAGCTAAATTTTCTAGTACTGTTTTGTGAGGGAAAAGATTAAAATGTTGAAAAACCATCCCCACATTTTTACGAATTTCGTTAATATCTACTTTAGGATCGCTGATATCAATATCTTCAATATAAACATGTCCTTGTTCAAAATCTTCAAGTTTATTAATACAACGTAATAAAGTGGATTTACCACTGCCGGAAGGACCTATAATAGAGATCACCTCCCCTTTTGCGATTTGTGTGGAGACACCTTTTAGAACAAGTAAATCTCCATAACTTTTATATAAATTTTTTATTTTAATCACTTGCTTTAAAACCCTCTTCTATTTTTCTCATAAATTTAGTAAATGTTGCTATCAAAACTAGATAGATAATCCCTACTAACAACAATGGCTCTATCCCTCTATATGTTTGACTTGTAATAATGTTGGCAGAACGTAGCAAATCTATACCTCCGATAAACCCCACGACAGAAGTTTCCTTGATAAGGGTAATAAATTCGTTCACTAAAGTTGGTAGTATTTTTTTAACTACTTGAGGCATGATAACCTCTTTCATAGCCATTGGATAAGTCATTCCTAAGGCTCTAGCAGCATCCATCTGACCTTTATCCAAATTACTCACACCAGCACGGATGATCTCAGCTACATAAGCACCAGAGTTTAATCCAAAGGTAATCCCAGCAACAAAGAAAATTGGGACATCTCTTAATACTCCTACAAAGACCAAGTTTGCTAGTATCATTAATTGGACTACTACAGGAGTGCCTCTAAAGAGATCAATATAGCCTGTTGCAAATATATTAAAAGGATTGCACTTAGTGCGTGGTATAGTAAAGGTTGATAGCCTCATCAAGGCGAGCACAACCCCAAATACTACCCCTAGTATTGTTGAAAAAAAGGTAACACCAAGGGAAAATGATAACCCTTGTATAATGTACTCATAGCGTCCACCGTCTATAAATACATGTTTTAGTAATTCTAAATATTCCATGATAGTCCTTGCTTTTTAATTTGATCAAATTATGAATGATCTTTTTATTTTACCATGATTCACAGAATTTTGTCAATGAAATCTATTAAAATACATAATAATTCTTATAAATAGTATAAGGAACATTCGTTCTAAGAACATTCGTTCCACAAAAAAACACCACCTCATAATCGAGATGGTGTTTTTTTTGATTGATTGTATCATTATTGAGCTTGGATATTTTCCCATACACGAGCTTGAATAGTCATTGCCTCATCACTAATAGCAGTGAGCATTGTTGATTGTCCAAGATCCTCATAGCTAATAGGAGATTCTGCAGCAACTAATTTTCTAGCAGGAACATTAAGAGATAAAGACTCAATATGATCCATAATTCTGGCATAAATTTCAGGTCTATGAATATAGTTAATGAATTTTATAGCGGCTTCTTTGTTTGGAGCGTCTTTTAATACTAAAAAACTATCTACCCATACCATTCCACCTTTTGCTGGAATAACAAATTTTGTATTAGCTTTTTTTTCTTCTGTTAAACTCGGGATAATAGTGTCTGCATATCCTTGTACCACGTCCACCTCTCCACTAGCGTAAGCTAATTGAAAAGAATCAGCATCAAAACGAAGAATATTTTTTTTCCAAGAAGTAAGTAATTCTGTTACTTCTTGCATAGCTATATCATTAGTTTCGTCAATAGCATACCCTAAATAATTAAGAGCAGCGCCCATAACTTCACGTATATCATTTAATAAGAGCATGCGTCCTGTATATGCTGGATTTGAAAAAACATCATACCCTGTAACCTCATTAGTAACTTTTGTTGTATCATAGGCAATAATAGTAGGACCAAAAGCAAAAGGCATGATATATTGATGATTGCTATCTATTGCTAATACATGTTTCATAATACTAGGATCTATATTTGTGAGGTTTGGCATTTGAGTAGTATCGAGTTCTGCTAACAATCCTTCTTTCATCATTATAGTAGCATAATCTAAAGATGGTGTAACAATATCATAACCACCACCACTAGTTTTTACTTTGGCATAGATTTCTTCATTAGAAGAAATGGCATCTTCTATTATTTTAATCCCTGTTTCCTTTTCGAAGTCTGTATAGACATCTAAAGGGATATTATCCGTCCACATAAATATTCTTAGTGATTCTTGTTTGTCTCCACAAGACACTAATCCTAGAAAAAGTACAGATAGTATAGTGATTTTATATATATTGTTCATAATTGTAAGTCTCCTGTTTTTTAATTATTTAATATAATTATTTAATATGATTATTGAGCTTGAATATTTTCCCATACACGAGCTTGAATAGCTATTACCTCGTCACTAAGAGCAGTTAACATTGTAGAACGACTAAGATCATCATAATTAATATAAGCTTCTGTTACTGTGATCTCTCTAGCAGGAACATTAAGAGACAGTGCTCCCGTATGATCTAAAATTCTAGCATAAATATCAGGTCTATGAACATAGTTAATAAATTTTACAGCAGCTTCTTTGTTTGGAGCGTCTTTTAATACTAAAAAGTTATCCATCCACATCATTCCACCTTTTTCTGGAATAACAAATTTGGTGTTAGCTTTTTTCTCTTCTGTTAAATTTGGGACAATAGGACCTGTATATCCTTGAACAATATCAGCTTCTCCACTAGCATAAGCTAATTGAAAAGAATCAGAGTCAAAACGAAGTATATTTTTTTTCCAAGTATTAAGTAATGTTGTTACTTCTTGCATAGCGATATCGTTAGTCTCATCAATAGCATACCCTAAATAAATAAGAGCTGATCCCATAACTTCACGCATATCGTTTAATAAGAGCATACGTCCTGCATACGCTGGGTTAGAATAAATATCAAATCCTGTAACTTCATTAGTTACTAGTCTGGTATCATAAGCAATAACAGTAGGACCAAATGCAAAAGGCATAATATATTGATGATTAGTATCTATTGCAAATACATGTTTCATAATATTAGGGTCTATATTTGTAAGGTTTGGCATTTGATTGGTGTCAAGTGCTGCTAATAATCCTTCTTGCATCATGATAGTAGCATAATCTAAAGATGGTGTGACAATATCATAACCACCACCACTAGTTTTAACTTTAGCATAGATTTCTTCATTAGAAGAAATTGCGTCTTCTATGATTTTAATTCCTGTTTCTTTTTCAAAGTCTGTATAGATATCTGCAGGAATAAGATCCATCCACATAAACATTCTTAGTGATTCTTGCTTTGATCCACAAGATACTAAGCTTAAAAAAAGTACAGATAGTATAGTGATTTTATATATTTTATTCATAATTGTAAATTTCCTATTTTATATATTTATTGAGCTTGGATATTTTCCCAAACACGAGCTTGAATAGCTATAGCTTCTTCACTAATAGCTGTAAGCATTGTTGAACGACTAAGATCATCATAATTAATACTAGCTTCTACAGCGACTAATTTTCTAGCAGGAACATTAAGAGATAAAGACTCAATATGATCCATGATTCTAGCATAAATTTCAGGTCTATGCACATAATTTATGAATTTCATAGCAGCTTCTTTGTTTGGAGCGTCTTTTAATACTAAAAAGTTATCCAACCACATCATTCCACCTTTTAGAGGGACAATGAATTTGGTATTAGCTTTTTTCTCTTCTGTTAAATTTGGGATAATGGTATCAGGATATCCTTGTACAAGGTCTACTTCTCCATTAGCATAAGCTAATTGAAAAGAATCAGAATCAAAACGAAGAATATTTTTTTTCCACTCAGTAAGTAATGCAGCAACTTCTTGCATTGCGATATCATTGGTTTCGTCAATTCCATATCCTAAATAAATCAAAGCAGATCCCATAACTTCACGCATATCATTTAATAAGAGCATACG
>CAMRBT010000142.1 GCA_947040475.1 uncultured Brevinema sp. | reverse complement strand
GTATTCTTAGCTTACTAGTACATCATAGAAAAAAATCATTTTTCTCTATAGTCGCTATTATCGCTGTACTAACAGCACTTATGTTAACACAAATCCCTTTTGTATTTTTTGCAGGACCTCCTAAACAAGTATTAGTATTTTTTGATGCAAAAGTTGGGAACTCCTTAGAAGATACAAAAAAAACAGCTAACGAAATTAGTAGTTTTCTGTTGAGAAATTCGGAATTTGAAGATATTTACACAGTGTCTGGACTTGGTGGAGAATCGCATAAGTCCTACATACAAGGGGATATTAAGTTATCTACAGATCCTAGATATGATTGGTTAGTTGTAAAAGAAGAATTACAAGATTATATTAAATACAATGATCTTGGTATTAATAATTTTAGATTTAATGTTATTAGTGAAGATAGCTTTTATGTAGATAAATTAGAGCTATCAGTCAAGGGAACTAATTTAGTTGCTGTGGAAGAAATGGCCAGAGAAATACAAGAATATTTGACAACAGCTCCTAATATTGATAATCCTCGCTTAAATATTTCTCCAAAAACTCTTGCTCAAGAAGTAATTGTTGATGCTAGAAGAGCTAAAATATTCGGAATAACCCCTCAAGAAGTAGCTCAAAATGTAGGAATTGCCTACGAAGGTGTAACGGTGAGTACTATTATTAGTAATGGTGTTCAATATGATATTAAATTGCAATATGATACAACAAATCACACTTATGCGACTCTAACAAATATGAAGATCCCTAATAAATTTGCTCGTTTTGTAAGTTTAACAGAAATAGCAGAAATTAAACCAAGCCTAATTAAAACTGATATTTATACAGAAAATGGATTGTATTCTATAAAAATCCAAGATTCTTTATACGAAACTAGTGTCCTTTCTAATAATTCATTTGGTATTTTAGCAGATGTTCAAGAAAAATTCCAACACTATACAAACAACCTTAATGCAGCTCCTTATTTTGATAGTGAAAAAGAAGAAGTTAGTCAAGGTGTTAAAGACATAAGTATTGCTATTGTTGTAGGCGTATCTGCAGTTTTTCTTATTTTATTATTTATGTTTAATTCTTTTCTTTCTACCTTTTTGGCAATTACAGGAATTCCTTTTATTTTCTTTGGCTTAACATTGGGGTTATTTGTTATGCAATTACCACTCAATAACATGGCATTAATAGGGATGATAGCTCTTTTAGGTTTAGTTGTCAATGATTCCATTGTTTTATTAGAATTCCTTTATAATAATCTTAAAGAAGATGAACCTTTTTTACCAGCATTAGTTACAGGAGTAAGCACAAGATTTAGACCGATTTTTATGACTACTTTAACGACACTTGTTGGGATTGCTCCTATTGCCTTTGGCTTTGCGGGAGATGAATTTTTATTACAACCGTTAGCTGTGGTGATTTTCTTTGGAGTACTTGCTGTGTCTATGATTACACTTATATTACTTCCTTTAATTATCAGTATGGTTGAGATAGATCTTGGTGGCTTGTTCTTCAAAAATTCAAAAATACCTATAGCAGAATTTTTTGAACGAATTTTTAAAATGATTGTTCGCTCAAAAAAAGATAAAAAACACAGTACATAAGATAGGAGGACTTTCATGAAAAATTTATACAAAATATGTCTATTGATTTTTATTACATCTACAATATTTGCTCAAGAACAAGAACAAGAAACACTACCTCTTGATAATATAACAGCTACTATGACTAATATCAGTATTATCAGTGAACAAGATTTCCTTAATGCCTATTTAGAAAACTCTTTTCATAATAAAATAGCAATAGAAAATTTAACAATAGCAGATCAAAAAATCAATATTGCCTTCGAGCCGTACACAGGATCATTTTTTATGGATACAGGATTTGCTTACGGGAACTCAACAAACCCTTTACCTATCTATAATATTTTAACTAATGGGACTCCAGTTTCTCAAGATATTGCTGTAGATTATACTAATTTATCTTTTAATCTTGGAGCAGATGCTACTATATATCCTTCTGGAACTTATGTTAAGGTGCAAGGTGGAGTAAAGAATATTGATTACCGATCACAAACTGTAGATATAGATCCAGGTTCTATACCCCCATCTATTGAAAACAATGAGATTAGAGAAAATATTCTAACCCCATTTTTTAATATTACCTTAGTGCAACCTTTTCTAAAAAACGGTTTTGCTTATAAAATGCATTCAAGAACTATTAAAATTGCAAAAAATAATAAAAAATTAGAGTATATTCAAGAAAGAATAAAATTAGAAGAAGTAGTATCTTCTGCATTGGTTCAATATCATAAGCTCATTTTGACTACTCAGATTATAGCTATTAGAGAGTTATCACTCAATGAAATTCAAGGTGTTTATAATACACAAAGGCGACTACAAAGAGTAGGGGCTAGATCTCGATTTGATCTTATACAACTAGAGGTAAAAATTAATGAAATTACTGTAGGATTAGACGAAGCAAAAAGAAATCTTGAATTAGAATTTCAAATATTAGAAGACCGTTTGCAAATGCCTCTTGATAGAGAAAATCTTAATTTTTTAGATCATTCTATCTTATCAGAAGGGGAATTCACAGAAGCTAGTGTTTATGAATTAGCCTTGGAAAATTCTGGTGATCTAACTAAATTAAACCTTTTATTAGAAAATACAGATCACGCTATACAAATTACTAAAAATCAAATTATGCCAGAATTAAATCTGTTATTTTCATACGAAGCACTTAGCTCTGTTTTTAATAAAGATCATCCTTTGAGTCAAGGCGGTATATTCAAAGCTCCTCAGGATAATCTCTATATAGGTCTTCAGTTCAAAATGCCTTTAGCTAACATTACACAAAAAGCCAAAATTAAAGAAGCTTATGCACAATCAAAAAGTCTAACATATAACAAAGACCATTTAGAAAAAGAATTAGGATTTATCATAAGAGAAAAGTTTGCAAAATGGTCGAATGATAGTGTGAGAACTGTTGCTCAACAAGGTATTGTTACCTTACATCAAGAGATATCAGTAGAAGCATTACGTCGTTATAATAACTCAGAAATATCTATTATGGATTTCTTTGAATATGAAGAAAATTATAGACAAGCTCAAATTAAGTATACTATGGATCAATTCAATCAAAAGACATCTTTGTTAACTTTAGAGATTGTTCAAGGAACATTGTTAGATACCTATAATATTACTACTATTCAATAGAACATAAGTTTATCAATAAAAAAGCTCATCATTACGATGAGCTTTTTTTTATCATGTGGTAACCCCGACAATCGGGGTGTTCCTACCCCAATTCCATATACCCAGCACTCAATTTTACAATTAATACCACATATTTTTAGTTAGTACTATGGGCTGAGGGACTCATGTTAAAACTATTCTCAACAAGGATTTATAAGATAAGTCAAAAATTCATTTGGTGTTTTATATAGTATAGTGTTATTATATATAATAAAAGGAGCATTTTATGAGTACAAACAATAATGATAAAGGTATTACTTTTCAAAAAAATTACAATAGCAAAGGGCTAGATCAAAAAAGCAATAATAATGGTAAAGGGCTTGATAAAGAAAGCTCTTTTCAAAATAATAATACGGGCAAAGGTCTAGATCAAGACATGACCATGAAATGTATCAAATAAGAGAATCATCCTATAGCTATTGCTATCAGAGATATTTATGTCTCGTAAAATTGGGAGTAAAGCTCTTGTGTTTCTTATTTAGAACATAGGAGCTTTTTTGTATATAGTAATTATTTGTTTTATTGGCATATATTTGAGTATTTTATAATATAGAAACACAGCAAAAACAAATAATATCTTATTATATTCTCTATTTTTCGGCTTTATTTTGAGAAATAAATTAAAAAAAATGAATTTTCTAAGTTCTATGAGTCAAGTAAGATGGTAGGAAAAAACACATATGTATCAAGACCCTTCATTGAATAAAGTGCAATAATACGTTATTATATAGTATAAGAGGAGCTTTTTATGATAGATACAC
>CAMRBT010000141.1 GCA_947040475.1 uncultured Brevinema sp. | reverse complement strand
GTTTGTTTTTATCAGATAATCTTTTAAGCTCAAAAAAAGATAAAAAGAAAAATGTAAAACTTTTTAAAGCTCTTTATACAAAAATGAATGATTACGCCAATGAGCTAGGAAGAGATAAATTATCTGCAGAATATCTTACAAGCCTAGCGGTGATTGTTCCTCGTTTTATGGCTAAAGAACCTTTAGGCACATTGATAAAACTATCTAAGCAAGGGGATAAAGACTATGAATTGGCTCTAAAAAAAGATAATAAATATTTCTTTGCTTATATCTCTTTTGGTCAACGCTATATGTTTGCTCCAAAAATTGGAGGAGGTAGTCTCAGTAAGGCTCTCAAATACTATAATGATGCAGAAAAAGTCGCAGTTTATCCTTATGAAAAATATCAAGTCTATGTTTGGCGTTCTCAAGTATATTTTAAAGAAAAGAACTTTGAAAAAAGTGAAGAAGAGCTTAAAAAAGCAGCAAGTATTTTGCCTGCTGGGGGATTACACAATATGCTAAAAGAGTTGAACAAAAAAGGTAAAACAATAAGTTAAACAATTAATAGATATAGTTATTAAATAAAAAAGGAGAGCGTATGTTACTAGTAGAAAATATTACAAAGATCTATCCTAAAGGTCAGATCAAAGCAAATAATGATATTTCTTTTTCTTTAGAGACTGGGCAAATGGTTTGGATTTCAGGTGCTACAGGATCAGGAAAAACGACTTTGCTAAATGTCTTAGCGGCTATTGATGATGCTAATTCTGGCAATGTGATTTGGGACGACAAAAATATCACAATGATGAATAATACAGAAAAAGCTAATTTTCGTTTGCATAAAATGGGATTGGTTTTTCAAGCTCTTGAACTCATTAAAGCTCAAGATGCTTTTAACAATGTAGCTTTACCCCTTCGTTTTGCACAAGTACCAGAGGCTCAAGTAAAAACAGCAGTTGAAGAGATTTTTAATTATTTGGAAATAGAGTTTTTAATAAAAAAATTCCCTCAAGAGATGTCTGGAGGACAGCAACAGCGTGTAGCTTTGGCTAGGTCTTTAGTCCATAAACCTCATTTTATTCTAGGGGACGAGATCTCCTCTGCCTTAGATAGTCATACGGCTCATTTTATCTACGAAAAAATTCGAAAATATGTTAAGGATACATCCTCTTTGGCACTTCTTATCTCGCATGATCCTATCATAGGAGATTATGTGGATAAACGTTTTAATATGATAGACGGGATTTTGGAGGAAATAAAATGAAAATAAGAGAATGGCTTTTAGCCTGGGATAACTTACGATTCAATAAGTCTCAAACCATAATGTCCATATTTATCATCGCATTAGCAATAGTTTCTATACTACTATTTAGAGGTTATGTTAACTTTGCTAGTGAAGGAATGAGAATGGGTTATGTCTCCCAAACAGGAGCATTACAAATTGCTCATAAAGATTTTTGGGCTATAGATTCAGAAATAAAACCTAATTTAAAAACAGATGATTATACTTTGTTAGCGAATGTGCTTGATGATACTTATGGTATTGATAACTATCAACAAATCCTTGGTATAACAGGAATGATAGGAACAGCACAACGAAGCAGATTTTTTGTAGGCGATGCCTTTGAAGAAATTTCTGACTCTCACTATCAAATGATGGATCTTGGAAGTGATGATGCTGAACTAAATGAAAATGGTATTGTTATTGGAGGGGGATTAGCTGATTATCTTAATGTTAATATCAATGATTATGTTTCTATTTTGGGACATGGGAGTCAAGGGATTGCCTTTTCATCTTTACCTATGGCTGGTACTATTGATGTAGGTTACAGAGATGCTAATATGATGTTTGCGTTTATGACTTTACAAACTGCTAGGAATTTTTATGGAATGACAGATGAGTTTGATCGTTTAAGAGTAGATATTGTTGATATAGAATCCTTAGAAGAAGCCAAAGATCTGATCAATAAAGATTTAGAAGGGACGGACTTAGAAATAAGAGATTGGTTACAGCTCAATCCTATGTATACAGATGTTAAAAACATGAATGAAACAGCATCTTTTTGGTCTACTTTGATGCTTGCTATTTTTATTCTAGCTGCAATTTCTCAAATGCTACAAATGAATTATTATCAAAGAATGGGAGAGCTTGGTACTCTTAGAGCGATAGGACTTACTCCTAAAAATGTATTCTTACTACTTCTCAGAGAAACTGCTTTAATGGCTACTTTGGGAGTTATTTCAGGATTACTAATTACCTATGCATTTTCTTTTGCAATGGAATTTTTCGGGGCAACATTTACTCCTCCTATGACAGATGCAGCGTATCCTCTCAGAATGGTTTTTTATCTTTCTGATATTATTTTTGTTTCTCTAAGTGTTATTGCTGTTGTTATTGGTTCAGGGATATACCCCGCCTATAAAGCCGTGTCTAAACCTGTTGTGGAGGTAATGAAACATGTATAAAATATTACTGTTATTAATGATTCCCATACTCAATTATGGTCAATCATCAGAGATCAAAACAAATCCTATTTTAACAGAATTTGTAGGACAGTATGATTTCTTTAAGAAAGATCCTAAAGCTACTTATGAACAAAAAAGTCTTTTTACTGCGATAGCAACCACAACAGATCCAACAACAAAAAATATCTCTAATGATAGCACCTTGATTTTATCAAGAGATTCCAGTGCTGTTTATATGATACAAAACAAAAAACCGATGATTTTTCTTAAAAATCCTCTAGGTTCGTGGATAGCTCAAGAAAATTCTCCTGTTCCTATGAAAATATCAGGGGGCTATACGATGTTTGGGATTATGAATGTTGATGATGTTTTAGGAATTGATTATTATACTTTATATAATATTATAGAAACTAATGCTAAATCTGTTTCTCTACAAACTAAGGAAAACAATGTTACTTATCCTTATGTTACCATTACCAAAGAAGGTCAAAACAAATTTTTTGGAATATTCATGGATAGAAATAAAGTACCTATCAAATCTGGGTTTTTTGAACTAGGGACAATCAATAATATTCATACTCTAAAAAAAGCTATATTTAAAGATCTTATTATGGATACAAATAGACAAAGTTCCTTTGAAGTTTTTTCTATTAAAAAATCAAAAATCCCTGCACAGACACTTTTTCCTGAGAGAGTGAAATTAATATTTAATGTCATAAAATAGGTCTGAACAATAGGAATTATAATATGAAACAGATACTCTTATTTAGTTTATTCTTACTTATTACCTATCCTCTATCTGCAAATACAATAAAATTTGAAGGGGGGATGGAACACAAATTTAATATTTTGGATTTCTATCCCTCTACTTCTCCCTATATTCCAGATCAAGATCCTATTCTATCTTATACGGGATTGGTTTATGCTGGGTTTTCTGCGACTATGTATGCTGGATACAATCAATTTACACTAAGCTTACTCCCTGGCTTTACGATTACAAAACCCTTAGATAAGCCAGGCGAATATGAAGTTCATTTTATGTTTAGAGAGGCATATTTTAGATTTGATGGTTTAGATGTTTCTCTAATTGTAGGGAAACGACCTTTAGCATGGGGAGAAGGATTTACAAAGCAATACTCTTTTTTTGTGAATGAAAGTTTTGCAACAGAGGATAGTCGTTATTATAATGTAGAAGTACTTACTAGGCTGGGGGCTACCCTTCTATCTATGGGGCTAGCTGTCGATACGGAATCTATTGACTTATTAGAAAACCCCATATGGTATACGCCTTGGATTTATGTGCAGTACGATCAAGAGATGTACACGATACTTTCATCTCTTACCATGACATGGCATGAAGGCAACGCTTACGATGTAAAAGGGGCTGTGGATTTTCAATATTTTCTTCCAAAAGAATTTCAATTTTATAGTAGTTTCGCCTATTATATTCTAAAAGAAAGCTCCATAGGACAAGAAGATGAGATACGATTTTTAGCAGGTCTACAACACGAGTATATGCACGATAATAATATAATGCTTATCTCTTTTATGGAATATGCTTGGGAAGAT